>JACMJI010000157.1 GCA_014380705.1 Gorillibacterium sp.
CCTGCAGTCCGGTCTCTTGCAGAATCGTCTTAATCATTCCGATAAATTCCGGTTGCATGAACTGCTTAACCGATACGTTAACGGATACCAAAAGCGATGTCCAGCCCCTGACTTCCCAGCCTTTAGCCTCTCGGCAAGCCTCCTCAATGACCCATCTTCCAATCGAAAGAATCAAATTTGTTCGTTCGGCTAGCGAGATAAAATCAAGCGGAGACACTCTTCCATACTCAGGTGAATCCCAACGAAGGAGTGCTTCCGCCCCGATAATCCTGCCACTTGAAATATCAATCTGCGGTTGATAATGAAGCACAAATTCATTGCGATCCAGTGCTCTTCGCAAGCTGTTCTCCATCTCGATTTCCTGTTTAATCGTGGCATTTAATTTCTTCGAGTAGAATTGGTATTGATTACCTCCATTTGATTTAGCGTGGTACATGGCGATATCTGCGTTCTTAATAAGGATGTCCGCCGTCTGTCCATCAGTTGGAAACACGCTGATTCCGACGCTTGCCGAAATAAAAAAGTCTCTCTCCTGCAGCGTAACTGGTGCTTGGATGGCTTCAAGCAGTCGATCTGCCAATTGAATAATGTTGCTGTATTCCGATACCTTACGAATAAGAACGGTAAACTCATCCCCCCCAATTCGCGCCAGCATATCCTCTGGATATACGCAATTCCGAAAGCGAGCGGTAACCACCTTCAGTGCTTCGTCTCCGCTCTGGTGACCAAGCGTATCGTTAATCATTTTAAAACGGTCAAGGTCAATTAACAGAATAGCTGCGAACTCATGAATAACATGCTCTTGTCCCAATGAGGCTTCAAGCTCCGTTCGGAAAAACATGCGATTGGGCAATCCCGTCAAGATGTCATGATGGGCCAAATAGGCCGTATGCTCCTCTACTTCTTTGCGCTTCGTAATATCGCGTATAATTGCAAGACCATACGGTTCACCGTTCTCTGCCATACTGTCCATATCGATTAAGATCGTTTTTGTTTCTCCATCGGAACCTTGCACCGTTAGTTCTTTGCCATACCACCGGATATTAGGAAAATGAGTTAAGTAGTTATCAAGGAAAACCATGCGATCAATATCCAGCAAAAAATTTCCGAACGAGATATTCTCCAGAGCTCCGTGATCAAACCCGAACATTTCCTCTGCACTTGGATTGGCTTCCCTAATAAATGCATATCGATCCAGCAGGATAATGGGTACGGGAGAAATATTATATAACACTTCGTATTTCCTCTTCGAGGAGGGCAGGAAATCACTATTGACCATCATGAAGCGGATCGTAATCCCCCAGACAAGGGTCGGAAGAATTGGAAAAGTAGAAGGAATAGGCATAGAAATAAACCCACTTAATATGAGGGTTACACTCGTAAATACCAAAAGGGCACTGAGATAGATAATATTCGATCGCAAAAGGATCGTAAACCTCTTCTTATCAAATCTTGCGCTTGATTTAAACCAAGCTCTGATCGCTAGATAATTATTGAGAATAGATATTATAATTAATAGAGTTAAGCAAATAAATAATGTTTGTTTAGGCTGTTCCATCGTCCAACGCCCTTCCACAGCCACACTGTGAAAGAAATACGTCGGTCCCTTCCAGCATAGGTAAATCATGTACGTGAGAAAAGGTACACTTGCTAGGATAATGGTGGATCGATAAGACATCAGTTTATATTTTCTTGTAAAAACCTTATGTAGGATCAAGCTAGCTCCACCTGAGAGAAATGTGATGGGGTACTTGAGATAAGCATTTAATTCAAATATGTATTCATAAGGAATCAGTTGCTGAGCGTAATCCGTTAGAAACAAAATAAACAACAAACCCATCGTAAACGCAGCGACTCGATTTTCCAGCATCATTGGATTGCGGTTGTAAATATCTACCGTTGAGTACCATAAAAAAATGATCGGCGCCAAAAGAAGCAATAGATACAATGTATAAATACGTAGCGCCCCTTAGGAGAGAAAAGTGAATTCGAAGTGGTTAGGCTTACTTTACATTTAATAACGCTTAGAACAACTTGACCAGCTATTAGCAATTATATGTTGATATTGTAAACGACACAATACAAATTGCGACAATTTAACCAGATAATTAGTCGTTTTTAAACATTTGATTTTTTAAACGCAATAACGTAATATTAAGATATGGCGTTTTATGAAAGGTGAATTAATGTGGATAACAATATTAAAGCCTATAACGAGGTCGCTGACAAATTGAAAGTTCTCGCGCATCCCGTTCGATTGTGTATCGTTAAAGGTCTTCTCGAGAAGAAGCAATGCAACGTCACCTATATGCAGGAATGTTTAAACCTGCCGCAGTCCACCGTATCTCAGCATTTACAGAAGCTGCGCAGTGTAGGAATTGTCCAAACAGAGCGAAACGGACTCGAAGTCATCTATACCGTTACAGACGAAAAAATCAAGAAGCTCATTGCATTATATTTTGATAGCTAAGCAAGAAAAGGCTATATCCTTGAGGAGGAATTAAATATGTCTAAAAAAGTTCTCATTGTCGGCGGAGTGGCTGGGGGAGCATCCGCCGCAGCAAGACTTCGTCGGCTGGATGAATTTGCTCAGATTGTGATGTTTGAGCGAGATCCCTACATTTCATTTGCCAATTGTGGTCTCCCCTATTACATCGGAGAGCATATCAAAGACCGGAAGAAGCTGATTATCCAGACTCCAGAAGCCATGCAAGCCCGTTTTAACATTGATGTGCGCATCCAAAGTGAAGTTATTGGGCTAAATCCGAGTACGAAAACCGTACAAGTAAGCAGTTTAACGAATGGTGTATATGAGGAAAGCTATGATTATCTCATTCTTTCTCCCGGAGCTAAGCCTATTCGTCCCAACATACCAGGAATCGATCACGACCAAATCTACACCGTCCGGAATATACCGGACATCGACCGAATCAAGCAACGTGTAACGGAGGCTAATACGCGCTCAGCAGTGGTGATTGGTGCTGGCTTTATCGGAGTGGAGATGGCTGAGAATCTAAGGGATATTGGCTTAGATGTGACCTTAATTGAAGGAGGATCGCAAATTCTAGCCCCCTTTGATGCCGAAATGTCTTCCTTACTAGCCAAGGAGCTTGAGGAACAAGGCATTCACCTGAGTCTCAACCAGAGTGTTGTATCCTTTAGAGAAGTGGGCACTCAACTTCAGATTGAGTTAACAAGTGGCGCTTTTATCTCCGCCGACATGGTGATCCTAGCCATTGGAGTTTCACCTGACACGGACTTCTTGAATAGCAGCGGTTTAGAACGGGGACCCCGTGGTCATATTATCGTCAATGATAAGCTTCAGACCAATGTGGAGAATATCTACGCTGTGGGTGATGCAGTTGAAGTGAGGGATTTCGTCAATGGGTTTCCAACCGCCATCCCATTAGCGGGTCCCGCCAACAAGCAAGGAAGAATAGCGGCGGATAATGTATCTGGCATGGAGGTCAGCTACAAGGGCTCCCAAGGGACGTCGGTCATCAAAGTATTCAATTTGACTGGTGCTGCAACAGGTAATAATGAGAAAATACTTAAACGGCTAGGAATACCTTATCACGTGACAACCATTCACCCAAATTCCCATGCCTCCTATTATCCTGGCGCAACCCCTCTAACGCTCAAACTGCTTTTTAATGATGAGGGTAAAGTACTAGGAGCTCAAGCCATAGGCTTTGAAGGGGTAGATAAGCGAATAGATGATATTGCAACCGTCATCCGGCTTCGCGGGACCGTTACGGATTTAACCGAGCTTGAATTGGCTTATGCGCCGCCTTATTCTTCGGCTAAAGACCCAGTTAATATGATTGGGTATACAGCCGAGAACATCCTTACAGGTCGAATGAATGTATTTACCTCAGAGGAATTAGCATTGCGTAATCCTGACACTACACTTCTTGTGGATGTACGCAATGAAATCGAGCATGCGAATGGTCATATACCAGACTCCCTACTCATTCCAATTGATGAGCTTCGGAATCGGTTGGTTGAATTGGACTTGACGAAAGAAATCTGGGTTTACTGTCAGGTTGGCTTACGGGGATACACTGCTTCAAGAATTCTTATGCAAAAAGGGTTCAAGGTTAAAAACCTATCCGGTGGATATAAGACATACCAAATGGCGAACTATAAGCCCAACCTCTTCACCGATCACCTTCTTCCACAAGCTGTCTTAGAAGCGAAGCAAGAAACAGCCGCAGTCAAGGAGTTTAGTGGCCACGCCGATGCAGAGCTGGATGCTTGTGGGCTCTGTTGTCCAGGTCCACTTGTTCAAGTAAAGCAGAAGATGGATCAATTAACGGAGGGTCAAATCCTGAAGGTCCTGGCAACTGACCCCGGATTCTATGAAGATATCCAGGCCTGGGTTCAAATGTCGCATAATAAGCTAATGCAAGTTAGGAAGACATCAAGGGGTACAATTGAAGCGTATCTATGCAAAGAAGCCCCACAACCAGCTTCTGGTCAGCTATCAACCCGCCCTGAAGGTAGTACGATGGTTGTTTTTAGCGGAGATTTAGATAAAGCCATTGCCTCTTTTATCATTGCCAATGGTGCAGTTGCCAGTGGTAAAAAAGTTACGATGTTCTTTACCTTCTGGGGCTTAAACGTAATCCGAAAGCCTAACAAAGTTAAAGTAAAAAAGAGCTTGGTCGGACGGATGTTCGGAGCTATGATGCCAAGGGGAAGTCGCAAATTGTCTCTATCCAAGATGAATATGATGGGTATAGGTGCCTTAATGATTCGCGGAGTCATGAAGAACAATAATGTCTCCTCCCTCGAGGATCTGATAGAGATGGCTATTCAGCAAGGAGTCGAGGTTGTTGCCTGCCAAATGTCCATGGACGTGATGGGTATAACTCAAGAGGAATTGATTGATGGCGTTCGAATTGGTGGCGTTGGTTATTATCTTGGGAAAGCAGATCAATCGGGCATCAATCTTTTTATCTAAATCGACAAGAACTCATCCATTTCTTAAATGCCAAAGAAGGGGTAAAGGACGTTGGTCCTATACCCCTTCTTTTCTTTACTATATCAGAATGTATAAAACATTATATGTTCATTCTGATTCCGCATCGGTAAACGCACGGCGCCCAAGGACGACGACAGCGTTTATCCTTGTCGCTTAGTTTTGTTTGCCTTCTATCGCACATAGGAGTACAGCAGCAGCAAGACCGAGACGCCGGTCGAGACTCAATTCGGGATCCTGTGAGAAATCAACATTTAGCTTAATCACAAACGGGTTAAAGTTCTGCTTGAAGGTAGTAACTACCCGTGAATTCATTTCCACATCATATTTCTGGGGAATGAGATTGGTCAGAAAACGGCGAAGCAGAGCCAGAAGCATTCGGTCCTCTTTAATGCGCCCAATTTCCATTTCGTTCGCATTCATAACGATCCATTCATCCTTAATAATGGACTTCATCCCTTGCCTGCGCAGGGAACCGATCCGTTCTTGGGTTGTCGCATCTACAACATCATAGGTTGCCGAGAAATCAATCGCTTTACGGGCCAATATTGTAATCAATTCCTGACTCTTACTCTCATCGCTGTATAGCCGGATATCCTCTTTTAATTTAAAAGCTTTCATCTGAGAAAACATAACGAGTTGACCGCTTTCATCAAAAATATGAAATTTGGCACCCGCAAGAGCAAGAATCTTTCTCCTGATGACATAATGCGTGAGATTGAACTTGGAATTCATATTAGCATCCTCCCATTTTTATAAAACTTGAGCTCTGAGTCCGTTAATGTCCAATCTAAATCACTGTCCAAAAACCTTTGCCATTTGAGAAAAACTTCATTAAAATGGAATAAAAAAACATGCTAGGGAAGGGATTCGTAACATCTCATTTCGCGGAGAAAATGATCAAGCTATCCTAATCGTAACCTCTGGGGATGCCAAAGTCGATAACAAAAAATTCCGCCAAGCCATGGGAATGAAAGCAAGAATGCTTACACCAGTGGAAGTACTTCAACAAACAGGGCATGAAATTGGCGGTGTCTGCCCTTTCGGTTTAACCCATGCGCTTCCCTTGATTTGCCGCCGCACGCCTTCTTCTCGGCAATATTGATCAAGGTGAGAAAAAATGTTTAGTTGATGCATCCTACATCATTTGACATAATAGATGAAACGATCAATCTCGTCCTACAGAGAGATGAGTCATTATCTAAGGGAGGCTGTTTTCATTGAAAGGAATTATTACTGTTTTAGGTAAAGACACGGTTGGCATCATCGCCAAGGTATGTACCTACCTTGCCGAGCATAATGTGAACATTTTGGACATTTCTCAAACCATCGTTCAGGACTATTTTAATATGATGATGATTGTAGATATCTCCAAAACAACCCGTTCTTTTGAAACCATTGTTGAGGATCTACAGGATGTAGGTAAATCCATCGGTGTCGAGATCAAAATTCAACACGAAGATATTTTCAATATCATGCACCGAATTTAATAGCGGGCATCAATCAGGGAGGCAAGACATGATTTCACTCGTGGAAGCACAAGAAACCAATAAAATGATTCGCGAAATGAATTTGGATGTCCGTACCATTACGATGGGGATCAGTCTTATGGATTGCGCTCATCCGGACTTAAAAATTTTCAGTCAGAACGTCTACGATAAGATTACTAATGCTGCCCAGAACCTAGTAAGAACCGGTGAGGATTTGGAAAGACAATTTGGTGTTCCGATCGTCAATAAACGGATATCCGTCACCCCCATCTCTATTGTTGCTGGTGCTCTAAAAATCGATAACTATGTACCTGTGGCGGAGATTTTGGACAAAGCAGCCAAAGAAGTCGGGGTTAACTTTATCGGTGGATTCTCTGCCCTAGTACAAAAGGGCTGTACAAAAGGGGATCGAATTCTCATCGACAGTATCCCTGAAGCGCTTCGTGTAACCGAACGGGTTTGTGCCTCCGTCAATGTGGGGTCCTCCCGCAGCGGAATCAATATGGATGCTGTTAAATTGATGGGAGACATCATCAAGCAAACTGCTGAGCTTACGAAGGACAGGGATTCGATCGGCTGTGCTAAGCTCGTTGTATTCTGTAATGCGGTAGAGGACAATCCCTTTATGGCAGGTGCTTTTCATGGTGTCGGAGAACGAGAATGCGTCATTAATGTAGGCGTCAGTGGCCCCGGAGTAATCAAGCGAGCATTGGAAGAGGTAAAAGGTCAGGATTTTGAGACGCTCTGTGAAACGATCAAACGCACGGCTTTTAAGGTTACACGTGTGGGACAGCTTGTTGCTCAGGAAGCCTCTAAACGTATGGGTATTCCTTTTGGGATCATTGATCTTTCCCTTGCCCCTACACCAGAGATTGGTGATTCTATTGCCGAGATTTTCCAGGTAATGGGACTTGAAGAAGCGGGTGCGCCTGGGACTACGGCTGCTCTAGCTATTCTTAATGACAACGTGAAAAAAGGCGGCGTTATGGCCTCCTCTTATGTAGGGGGACTTAGTGGAGCGTTTATTCCAGTCAGTGAAGACCACGGAATGATTCAGGCCGTTCAGCGTGGCGCTCTTACTTTAGAAAAGCTTGAAGCGATGACCTGTGTTTGTTCCGTCGGACTCGATATGGTAGCCATTCCGGGAAACACCACGAAAGAAACGATCTCCGGCATCATCGCTGATGAAGCAGCGATCGGGATGGTTAATAACAAAACAACAGCCGTTCGAATCATCCCGGTTGTCGGTAAGGATGTTGGAGAAATGGTAGAGTTCGGCGGATTACTAGGTTATGCGCCAGTTATGGCTGTTAATAAGTTTAGCTGTGACAACTTCGTGAACCGCGGGGGTCGGATTCCTGCCCCGATCCACAGTTTTAAAAACTAATTAAAGATAGACATACCAAAAAGCGCTTATCCCACTAGACCTGGATAAGCGCTTTTGTCATTAATCGCATCCTGGGGTGTCGTATCATCGCCATTTACTTTTATTACGCTTAGGTTACCTAATGCTGCCACTTTTGGATGTTGATTGTTCTGAATTTTGGCTATTTGAATTACAAGTACAATCGAATGTCTTCACTCGTTATTTCATGTTGTCATTTCCTACTACGTTTCATGCTATGTAGAAATAATTTACTTCGATATAGACGACGTATGGAATTTAATGTAGTACGGTTCGGATAAACAAAAAGGATATCCTCACTCTCAGTTATTCTCAATGGGAAAACCTTCTATCAGGTATTTGCCGCAGCCCCAGATTTTACCTCTAGTCTTTGTGGGAGAGATCTTGCTACAATAACCAATGTAAGAGCTTTAGCTCTTTCACAAAACATCTTGGAGGTGCATCATTGAAAAAGCAAATCATTACCGCAGCCGTTACCCTTTCCCTGTTTTTGGGCGGCTCACTTGCCAATGTCTCTTCTTCAACAGTCTACGCTGCCACAACCTCAGCCACTTACACAGGCACGATTGTCAACGGAAGCCCCTATTTTCATAAAACACCTGTAAGTGGAGAAGCAACAATGGGCTTTGTTAAAGAAGGCTCCGTAGTTAAAGTTATTGAAATAACGAATAATTGGTGGGTAAAAATCCAATACCTAGGAGTTACCGGCTGGGTATCTGCTCGCTTCATAACAGTTACTGCAACACCAACACCAACACCAACACCAACACCAACACCAACACCAACACCAACA
>JACMJI010000158.1 GCA_014380705.1 Gorillibacterium sp.
ATTTTTTGAGAAAAAAACGTTTTGAGATTGGTATAGTAAAGGTTTTGGAATGTTTAAAGTCTGCTATCAAAAATAACAATAATGCAAGGATTATTCAATGTATCGGATTATTTGAAAGGTATAGGCAATACGCTACAGAAACTGCGATAGTTAATTATAAAACTCTGGTCGAGGAGGTGGAAATGATTAATGAAAAAGAAAATGGCTTTTTTGCTTATCGCTAGTACACTAACACTTACGTTGCCTATTATTGCAGTACTATTTAATCATGGAATAGGAGGTTAATATATACTGTATAACAGTATATAAGTAATTTTATCCATTTTATTTTTTTTAATTTGTGAACATTACTAATTTCAATCGAGCATTCCTGGAACGATTCAGGAATGCTTTTTTTTGTATATTTTGAATAATCCGGTCGAAAAAAAATTCAATATGCAAAACTAGCAAATCCCTATTTTTTTACATGATATCCTAAAATATAACAATAGGGGGTGTATTATGGACCAAGACGAAAAAATCAGTGCTCAATTAGAACAAGCGCGACTAAAGCTCTATCAGCTGGTTTTCCGTTATGGAATTCTGCACCGAAAAGTCATACGACAGTCTGTGGTCGTGGATAGACTCATTAACAGGTACAACATGATTAAATACAATGAAAAGCCAAAACCTCTTATGAATAGATTTTAGAGGTCATTGATGTAATAGATAATAGATAAACTTAGTCCGATATGAAATGCAAGAGTCAGGAGAACATCTGGATGAAAGCGATAGGTAAATTCCTAAACCATAGATTCCAACCTACTTGGGAGATGTTATTCCGATTTCAGGCGATGGTCGCGTAACTGAAGGGTAATCGATCATGGGTTATCGTTTGAATATCAAGTAAAACAAGCTGACGGTCAATCATCAGCTTGTTTACTCTGTTCGCTATCAGGTGTAAACTGGTTTGCGGGAGATGAAATTCATGAGAAGAATACGGCTTACCCTACTGCAAATCGGAATATTCTATATCATATCAATCCTTGCTAATATCATTTCAGATGCCTTGCATCTGCCCGTTCCAGGTACGATGCTTGCTATTATCGTTGTTTTCATCCTGTTAAAAACGGGAGTCGTTAAGCTTGTTTGGCTATCGGCGGGCGCTGACTTCCTTATTGCTAATCTGGTGTTGTTCTTTATTCCTTCGGCTGTTGTACTTATGAAGCATACAAAGTATCTAGCTGCGGAGGCAACTGGAATACTGTTGGTTGTTGTGTTGGGTACGTTTCTGATTATGGTGTTCTCGGGAACCTTGACTGAATTTTTCATCGCCAGAGGAAAGAAGGGAAAAGCATAATGCTGCCGCTTCTTTATTTTCTGATTACAATCATTGCTTATATACTCGCTACAAAGTTATACCGTAAAACACGTTTCTTGCTCTTCTCACCATTTCTCATTGCACCACTTGTGCTTGCCATACTCCTCATGGCTCTAGGCGTTAAATACGAATCCTACAATGCAGGGGCCTCTTATATTACCAAGCTGCTTCAGCCCGCTACGATTGCGTTAGCTGTTCCGCTTTACCGTTACTTCGGGCTGCTCCGTAAGCATATCGTTGCTGTTATTGTTGGAATGATGAGTGGCATCATTTTGTCCTTCAGCACAACCCTCATCCTTGCTTATCTTGCAGGGATGGATTCGATGGCAACCAAGAACTTGCTGCCTCACTCGGTTACGACCCCGTTTGCCATGCTGCTGGCGGATGCCATTAAAGGGGACCCTCAAATCACTGTTTTATTTACCATCATGACAGGGATTTGCGGTATGATCATCGGTCCAGTGGTTATCCGACTGTTTCGCATTCGTCATGCGGTTTCTAAGGGAGTTCTGCTCGGTGTTGGAGCCCATGCAGCGGGAACAGCTAAAGCCTTTGAACTGGGCGAACAGGAGGGCGCTGTAGCTAGTGTGGTTACGATCATTACAGCATTGATCATGCTCGTTCTTGTTCCGGTATTGTTAAGTTTTTTTGGAATGTAGGTTGTGAGATTTATTACGGCAACCCAAAACGAGATTCGATACTCTTGATAAAATATGAACAGGACAGGAGGGGGCATCAGCATGACAACAATCATCAGCAATAACCAGATTGCTTCAGACATTTATGTATTGACGGCAGAGGGTGATTATCAAGGTGAGATGGGCCAGTTTTATATGCTTCGCGGCTGGGACCAATTCCCGATTCTATCTCGACCGATCAGTATTCATGATATCGGCGAAGGGTATATTTCCTTTTTATATCGGGTCGTAGGTCAGGGAACGGAGCTGCTCTCACGTCTTAAACCGGGAGATTCCATTGGTCTTGAAGGACCTTATGGGAATGGCTTTCCTATCATTCAGGGGAAGGTTGCTCTTGTTGGTGGCGGCATGGGGACAGCTCCTTTGTATTATGCAGCGAAACAATTAGCGAATGCCGATGCTTATCTGGGCTTTAGTTATGAAGCATTTGGGGTGGAGGAGTTTCGTGAAGCCACTGGCCAAACGAAGGTAAATGTGGGGGGCTATATTGTAGAAGATTTCGACCCTGCTGGTTATGAAGCGGTCTTTACCTGCGGTCCTCTGCCAATGATGCGGGCACTGTCTGCCAAGCTTCAAGGGACAAGCACCAAACTGTACGTGTCATTAGAGAAACGAATGGCTTGCGGCATCGGGGCATGTCTTGTATGCAGCTGCGCAACGGTCAATGGAAACCGCAAAGCCTGCACCGATGGACCTGTATTCTTAGCGGAGGAGGTGGACATGGATGATCTCAACAGTCACTAATATCGCAGGTGTTTCCTTTAAGAACCCCTTTATCATGGCCTCAGGGACTTATGGTTTTGGAAAAGAATATGCTAAATATGCAGACTTGAACAAGCTCGGCGGGATATCCGGCAAAGGTCTTACTCTGCTGCCGAAAGCAGGAAACCGGGGGATTCGCGTTTATGAGACAGCTTCGGGAATGCTCAATAGTGTCGGTTTGGAAAACCCGGGCATCGAAGGCTTCCTAAAGAAGGAGCTTGACGATATGACCTCTTGGGATACAGCTGTGCTGCTTAACTTAGGTGGCGGAACTATAGAGGATTATATTCAAGGCATCCACCTGATCAACGAGGATCACAAACGTCGGAAGCAGGACAACCGTAGAGGTGTCGATATGATTGAGCTTAACATCTCCTGCCCTAACGTGAAGGAAGGCGGAATGGCTTTTGGAGTAGAGACAGAGGTCGCTCGCGAAGTCGTTCGTAAGGTTCGCCAAGCAACCCAGCTTCCGTTGGCGATAAAGCTTTCACCGAATGCGCGCGATATCGCAGCTATGGCGAGAATGTGCGAGGATGAGGGAGCAGATGCCATTTCTTTGGTAAACACCTTTAGCGGGATGAAGATTGATGTGAGGAAGCGGCAAAGTGTATTTGCCAATCTTTATGCTGGCTTATCCGGTCCAGCGATCAAACCAATCGCTTTGCGGATGGTTCATCAAGCAGCTAAAGCGGTTAGTATCCCGGTCATCGGGATGGGAGGAATTACAACAGCCGAGGATGCCGTCGAATTCATTATGGCCGGCGCTCATGCGGTTCAGGTTGGAACGTACAACTTCATGAATCTTCGTGCGGGTGAAGAACTTGCTGAGGGTCTTGTACAATTTATGGAAAAGGAAAAAATCAGTTCACTTGATGAAATCCGTGGGATCATCTAGTTAAATGATGAAGTATAGATTGAAATCGCTCCGAATTCCTCATGCGAAAATTCGCAGGGATTCGGAGCGATGTGCTTTTAACCGTTATAGACTTACCAGCCCCTTGTAAATTGAGGGGGATCAACCAACTTTTCTTCTATTTTAGCTCATTTTTAATTTGTTTTACACTTCCAACGCCTGTCTTCAGAGTGAAGAGTGGTCCACCACCATTGTAGTCCTGCTTCACGTCATCTTTCATAAATGCAGAAATATCAACAGAATAACTGGCTTTCTCCGGTATGGATAGGGTGATATCGCCAACACCTGCTACAGCATGGACGGACTTAGCCTGATCAACCTTGCGGGCGATAACCTTGATACTACCTGTTCCTGAGGTAATATCCGTTTTCTCTACAAAGGCTACTCCTTTCAGAACAATATCACCTACGCCAGATGTAATGACGCCCGAAATATTGGAGTCATCAATTGAAATATTTCCAACCCCTTCTATTACATGAAAAGAAGCGATGCTCTCCGGGATAGTCGCGGTAATCGTTATGATCAGATTCAACTTGCTTCCGTATGTATCCTTGAGCCATTTTTCCAAATTTATTGATTCGGAACCTTTGGCAGCGGCGTAATAAGAAGCGGTTTCCTTATCTTTCTCCTGGATGAGCACGATCAACTCAAGAATTTCCTTCGCCTGTTCCTCGGTATCTGCACCCTGAACTTTAACGTCAGCTTTAACTGTAATATTATCGTCTTTCCCTACCGTAATCTTGATATCTCCTACCCCATTTTGAATGTCGAGTTTCGTAAGTCCTGTCGCTGTTAGAGACTTGACTTGGTTGCCCTCTGCATGTTCTCCCTGAGCATTTACATTTGCAAGAGTATCTTTAATCGTTTTCGTACACCCTGCTAATCCTAAAATCAAAAGACAAAATAAACCAATGTACAGCTTTTTTATCAAATGAAATACCTCCTCTCGACTGATATCAGTATAGCAGATTTTGGAAAGGTGTTGCTCGCTTTACCTAACAAACAATGTATTTGAGATTCCGTACAAGGGCTCCATTGAGTTTCTTGAGGAGGAGGAGGATGGAGGCATTACCATTTCGACAAACCGCGCGATTTACCAAATAAAATCTGAGCATTAATAGACATTCGTTAAATACGTATAGTTTTAAAGTATTAGATAGGATGAGGTTTCCCATAACATTTGAAATATTTATGGTTGACCCCCACAAATAAAGGGTTTTAAGCGTATATATCATTAGATTCGTAAGTCAGAAAAAGCCTTCTTTTGATGTAAAAAAGCTATTAAATTCTTTCAACAATATGTGATGTATGTTATAGTTAATTTGTCGATTAGTAAGAATCACTTTGTTATCCATATGAGGAGGGGATGCCATTTGAGCGAGGGATTTCAGCAATTTGTAGGTGAGCCGATTGAAATTATTTATCTTGAAGCAGACAATCGAACCGTACTGCGGAAGATCGACATCCTTACTGCGGGAGACAAATGTGTATTTGCTTACTGTTTTAATCGAAAGGAACTTGAGCTTTTTCGAAACCAGAATATTCTTGCGGTACTCCCTATACTTAAGTTAAATCATTAGTCCTTTTACCCCATTCCTCGGATGGGGTTTTATTGCTATATACAGGATAGATCGCTAGTCGTCTATTAATTTGATAAACTTGACTTACAAGATTCATATTAGAAGGTGGGAAGGGTTAAATGAAGAGAGTTATGATTATTGGTTCACCGGGTTCTGGAAAGTCATTTCTTGCTCAAAAGCTGCAAGAACAAACCGAGCTGCCGGTTATCCATTTGGATAGATTATATTGGAAGCCAGGTTGGGTGAAAACAGAGCATGAAGAATGGTTGCCGATCGTACAAGAGCTCGTTAAACAACCCAAATGGATTATCGACGGGCAATATGGCAGTACGATGGACATTCGAATGCAGGCGGCGGACACGGTGATTTATCTCGATCGAAGACGTCTTGCTAACGTATGGGGTGTAACCAAACGAAGGATTGCCTTTTTAGGGAAGTCTCGACCAGACATAGGTCCGGATTGTGTAGAAAAAATCAATAGAGAGTTTTTTCTTTTTCTCAAGTATGTATGGTCCTTTGAGCGCAAAAGTAAGCCAGCTGTTCAAGCTCTATTAGATCATTATGGGGAAACCAAACGTATTATTGTGCTGAAATCAAGAAAGGAAATCAGACAATTTATTCGATCCCTTGCCGACTGAGCTAAAGATTTATTAAAGACAAAAACAAAAAAACTCCCTATCGTAGAGAGTCTTAGATCCGGTTTAACAAATTTTAGATACGGCAAATGTTAACCGGGCAGTTTTCGCATTGGCAAATTTCGCGTAGGGCATCCAGCTTACGAATGATGATATAGCTATTCTCTTGTTCGATGATCTCATCCCGCTTTAGATCACTTAGCATTCGGTTTACACTTTCCCTGGTAGCACCGATCATATCAGCAAGCTCTGTATTCGTTAGCTTCTTGGTAATGTAGATAGCATCACCGCGAGGGGTTCCATAGGTGTTGGCTAAGCGAATTAGCATCGAGCTTAATGCCCCTGGTTTGCCAAACATCATGAGATCACGAAGCTTCGTTTGCGTCATGCGATGCATCAAGCCCATCCATTTCATAAATTCGACAGCAAGAGAGCCGTGCTGCCACATTAAAACTTCAAGGTCTTTGTTCAAAATATGGCAAATTACACTATCTTCTGTTACTTCGGCATTCATGCTATGGGAAGAACCATGGAGTCCGTCCAGCTGTCCAAAGAGGTCTCCGTTCAGATGCATATAGAGAATAAAGAGCTTTCCCTCATCATTGGATTTCGTAATTCTCACGCCACCACGTTTGATGTAGAAGAATTTATCGGCATTGTCGCCTTCCCAATAGAGGTGGGTGCCCGCAGCAACCTTCGTCTCATACATGATTTCTTCAATTAGTTTAAAATTTTCCGGGGAAAATACTTCAGTATTACGGTTCTGGGAAACTTCTGTCTTATATGACTTGCCCATGTTTTGGCCCCCCCCCTTCAATTACCAGTATTATACCACATATATATTGAAGTGTGTGATAAAGCTCACTTTTTTTCATATATCAAGTGATAAAATTCACATTACGCATTCAATAGTAACACGGTAAAGGACATTTTGAAAACAATACGTTTTTCCTATTGTAAGAATTACCTCTTTTGCGATAGAAATAAATGATGTCGATCTGAACATAACCGCCATCGTGCGGTTTTTTTGTTATTTTGCTATGATAGGACTAACGAATGGATGATTGGAGGAAGCAGGCTATGATCAAAGCTGTTATTTTTGACTTTGACGGATTGATTCTGGATACAGAGTCACATGAATTTGCCATCTATCAGGAAATTTTTCAAGAGCATGGTGCGGAGCTTACCCTTGAGGTATGGGGAAAAGAAATCGGGACTGCTTCTGACTTCAATCCTTATCTACACCTTGAAGAATGTGTCGGACGTACGCTAAATGTAGCTGATTTGAAAAAGGAAATGCAGGAAAAATTTGGTCACCGAATGGATGTCGAATTGCTGCGTCCAGGTGTCGAGGAATATATCAAGGCAGCCAAAAGCGCCGGTTTGCGGGTCGGACTTGCTTCGAGTTCACCAGCATCATGGGTACATGGCCATCTTAGCCGCTATGGAATTTTGGAGCTGTTCGAATGTATACGTACCTCAGACAACGTAAGTCAAGTGAAACCAGATCCTGAGCTATATCTCCAAGTACTCGATGAGTTTGGCATTTCGCCGGAAGAGGCACTTGTGTTCGAGGATTCGCCTAACGGTGCTTTGGCAGCTGAACGTGCAGGGATACGTTGTGTTATTGTTCCCAATACGGTCACGACTCATTTACAATTTGGCAAGGTAACACATCGAATCCACTCCATGGCGGATATTACACTTGCTGACCTGATCCATTTGGTTGGGTAGGGCTATGCCAAACAACAGCATGTGGAAAAGATCCGTCAAAGTGCCGATTAATTTCTATAGAAAAGTCATCTCCCCATTAAAAAAACCGTCATGCCGATATTATCCAACTTGCTCGCAGTATGCACTTGATGCGATAGACGAGTATGGTGCAGCTCGGGGAATGTGGATGGCAGCGAAGCGAATTGCCAGATGTCACCCGTTTCACCCGGGTGGGTTCGACCCTGTCCCGCCAAATCCGAAGAATTCGAAGGTTTAGGATTGAAGTTCAAGTATTCGAAGGGTTAGGATTGAAGTTCAAGTATTCTCAAGCTTGGTGGTAATCCTTGACTTTGAGAAGTGGGATTAGGTATGATGAACATTAAATGAATCCCCATTTCAATGAAGGGATAAGTAAGGGTGTAGCTGTCGCAGAGAGCCGGAGTTTAGCTGAGAACCGGTACAGAAGAAGCCCTGAACATGGTCCTGGAGAATTCACTTTCAAGCGACGGTTTGTGTCGTAAGGGAGAGACGTATCCCGCGTTAAGGGAACGGTCACATGTTGACCGGCAGAGCCTTGCCTAAAGTTTATTGGCGGGGGAACCTGGGTGGTACCACGTAAGCGCGAGCTTTCGTCCCAAGATGGATGAGGGCTTTTTTTGTGCGGAAAAATGATGATTCAGGAGGCAAGGTCGATGGCTGATTACAAAAAAACATTTTACCTGACAACCCCAATTTATTACCCTAGCGACAAGCTGCATATTGGGCATGCCTATACAACGGTGGCGGGTGACGCAATGGCCCGTTACAAACGGTTGCGCGGCTACGATGTTATGTATTTAACGGGTACGGATGAGCATGGACAGAAGATTGAAGAGAAGGCTAAGCAAAAAGGGGTAGACCCGCAAACCTTTGTCGATGAAGTTGTCGTTGGAATCAAAGCACTTTGGGAAAAGCTCGACATTTCCTATGACGATTTTATTCGGACAACGGAAGAACGTCACAAGGAAGCCGTCCAGACAATTTTTAAAAAGTTCCTGAAGCAAGGGGATATCTACCGTGGTACGTATGAGGGCTGGTACAGTATTCCAGATGAGACCTATTATACGGAAACCCAGCTTGTGGATGTCATCCGTAATGAGAAGGGTGAAGTAGTAGGCGGAAAAAGCCCCGAGAGTGGCCACCCTGTTGAACTGGTGAAGGAAGATTCGTATTTCTTCCGGATGAGCAAATATGCGGATCGACTGCTGCAATATTATGAGGAGAATCCGGAGTTTATCCAGCCGGAGGCTCGCAAGAACGAGATGATCAACAACTTCATCAAGCCGGGTCTGGAGGACTTGGCTGTTTCCCGCAGCTCTTTTAAGTGGGGGATTCCGGTGCCGGGTGACGAGGATCATGTCATTTATGTCTGGATCGATGCGTTGTCTAACTATATTACAGCACTGGGCTATGGGTCCGATGATCCCCAAGCTTATTATAAATACTGGCCTGCTGATGTGCATCTTGTAGGTAAAGAGATTGTACGTTTCCACACGATCTATTGGCCGATTATGATGATGGCACTCGGTCTCCCTTTGCCGAAGAAGGTATTTGGTCATGGCTGGCTGCTGATGAAGGATGGCAAAATGTCCAAGTCCAAAGGAAATGTCGTCGATCCAGTTACGTTGATTGATCGTTATGGACTGGATCAGCTGCGTTATTACCTGCTGCGTGAGGTTCCGTTTGGCTCAGATGGTACCTTTACACCAGAAAGCTTTGTTGAACGGGTTAACTTTGATCTTGCCAATGATCTTGGCAATCTGCTCAACCGTACGGTTGCGATGATGGACAAGTATTTTGCTGGAGAAATTCAACCCTTTGTTGAAGCTGCCACTCCGTTCGATGCGGATCTGATCGCAACAGCGAAAACAGCAGTGGAGAAGACGGAGGAAGCCCTTGAGAAAATGGAGTTCTCTGTGGCCCTGTCTGCGATTTGGGTTTTGGTCAGTCGGACGAACAAATACATTGACGAGACCCAGCCTTGGGTGATTGCAAAGGATGAAAGCCGTAAGGCCGAGCTTGGGTCCGTTATGTATGTATTGGCGGAATCCTTGCGCATTGTCTCGGTTCTGCTTCAGCCTTTCCTGACGCAGACACCGAAGAGGATATGGGAGCAGCTTGGAATTGTAGATGCGGGTGCGAATGTAAGTGCAGGTGCGGTTGCGGTTGCGAGAGCGAATGTGCGTGAAGGTGCAGATGCGAATGCGAATGCGGGCGCGGGTGCGAATGCTAATGCAAACGGGAATACAGGAGTTGCTAGCGCGAATGGAATAGCGGTTGCTGACGCAGGGATAGCGGTGAGCGACGCTGCGATTGCGGCTTTGACGGCGTGGGAATCCGTCCACGCCTTCGGTGCATTGCCCGCGGGCATTCGTGTGAAGAAGGGCGAGCCCATCTTCCCACGGCTTGACGCGGAGCAGGAGGTCGCCGCCATTGCGGCGACGATGGGCAGCGGTCTTGCGGCACCAGCCGCTGCTGCTATTGCGCAGCCGGAACAAGCGCAGGCGGCGGCGGTTCCCGCCAGCGCGAGTGCTGCGGCTGCAGCAGAGGCGGACGCGCAGCAGAGCACGGGTGAAATCGGCATAGACGATTTCGCCCGGGTGGAGCTGCGCGTAGCGCAAGTGCTCGCCGCCGAGGCTGTGCCCAAGGCAGACAAGCTGCTGAAGCTGCAGCTTGACCTTGGCACCGAGCAGCGGCAGGTCGTTTCCGGCATCGCGAAGCATTACGCGCCGGAAGAACTGGTGGGACGCAAGGTTATCGTCGTCACCAATCTGAAGCCCGTCAAGCTCCGCGGGGAGCTTTCCCAGGGCATGATCCTCTGCGCGTCCGTAGGCGATCAACTGACGATCGCTACCGTCTCCGACGACATGCCTAATGGCGCTATCGTCAAATAAGTCAGAAGTCGTTAGTGTTTGATTTGTATGAATTGAAGTACACTTCCAACTGGTTTTTCCGTAGCAATTAAAAAATAAATAAACCTACCCACATGTAAAGTGCGGGTAGGTTTATTTGCGTACTAGGGCAGACTGAAAAAAACAGGCTGCCCCAATACCATTTGCATGGAATCAGGGACAGCCTATTAATTTTAACATCCAGCCAACTTTTAAATTAAACTTTTTAATGCGTGTTGGTTCCGCCAGGAAATCGGCAAGCATTTCGCCTCCGG
>JACMJI010000159.1 GCA_014380705.1 Gorillibacterium sp.
ACATTGGTGAAGGTGTAATCTATCTTGTTACTGCTAAACGTAAAGATTTAAACATATAACGGATAGTTGAATAACTTTACTCCACTTTCGGTTTTTAATAGAACAAAGAACAGGTGTAGCCATAAGGGCAGCACCTGTTCTTTGTTGTGGATTTGATTTTAGCTCACCAAAGACCATCCTCAAGTTGAGTAAGCGTACTAATTGTAATCACATACCATCTTCCAGCAGACTTAATGATCGGCTGGGCTCCATCAAAGCCATGTCTCAACCAGATCGCACCCATTCCAATAGCTAGAGCTCCCTTGATGTCATTCTTCCATGAATCTCCAACCATCACTGCTAAATCAGCTCTGACACCCATACCCTGAAGAGCACGACGAAAGATATCGAGGTGCGGCTTCCCTTTACCCTCTGGGTTTGGACTAAACAAGCGCTCAGCTGGAATAAGGGAGCTCAGATCCGCTCGAGATATCTGGTGCAGGAGGTTATCACGACGTCCGTTGCTAATCACAGCTATTTGATAGCGTGTAGCAATGCTTTCAAGGGCTTGTCGTGCATCTGAGTATAGAAGCGGGTGATAATCCCCACGCTCACGGATACGCCTCTCCAGTGTCTCTGCAAGATGAGTCTTTCCCCCAATAGATAACTTGTCTATCGCAGCTTGTATACAGGCAATTCGTTGTTCACGAATGCCCAAACTTCCAGAGCCTTCTATTCCCCTCAGCTTATCGCGTCCTGCTCGGTAGGCTTCGAGTGCCTGCCTGGAGAATACGGTGCTGTCCCGGTCCGAGCGGCCAGCAAATTCGCTGAATATTTCTAGAAAGGCTGCCTCAAAGGTGCGAACCGGATCAATGATTGTCCGATTGAGATCAAAGAATATGACTTGCTTTGCCCCTTGCGGAAAAAAAGGTGCCACGGTTCATCCCTCCCTGCGTATTTTTATACAGAAAGACTTTTTATCTCTGTCTTCATGCTTATGCGGATCAATCCAGTTTTATCCGGCTCAGCCGTTGTGCTATGATTGGTTAAGTTAAAGAATATGAGGTGGAACATGAGCAAATTAATCCTAATCGATGGGAATAGCGTTGCTAGCCGTGCTTTTTATGCTCTTCCTCCTCTAAGTAACTCCGCTGGGCTACACACGAATGCTGTGTTTGGCTTTACCACGATGTTAATGCGGCTTATTGAAGAGGAAAATCCAACGCATATCCTAGTTGCTTTCGATGCGGGAAAGGTGACTTTTCGTCATACGGATTATAAGGAATATAAAGGTGGACGAGCCAAGACACCGCCGGAATTGTCAGAGCAGTTTCCCTTAATGAAGGAACTGGTTAAAGCCTTTGGCATTGCTCAATTTGAGCTGGAGGGCTACGAGGCAGATGACATAATCGGAACAATGAGCTTAGCTGGGGATCAAGAGGGGATGGATGTTGTCATCGTGACGGGTGACAAGGATATGCTGCAGCTAACATCTGACCATGTAACGATAGCTTTAACTCGCAAGGGGGTCAGTGAAACAGAACGGTTTGACCTGGCGCATCTCAAGGCTACGTACGGACTCATTCCTGACCAAATCCGTGATCTTAAAGGGTTAATGGGTGACGCGTCGGATAATATTCCCGGCATTCCTGGAGTTGGTGAGAAAACGGCACTCAAGCTTCTGCAAGAGTTTGGGACAGTTGAGAAAGTTTTAGAGGCATCGGATACCATTAAAGGTAAAATGGGTGAGAAAATAAGAGCCCATGCTGAAGATGCCCGCATGAGTAAAGAGCTGGCGACGATCTTTCGCAGTGTACCGATGGATACGAGTTGGGAAGACAAAGGCTACAGCGGTTTCCACGGACCGACTCTCGCAGCATTGTTTCGTAAGCTGGAATTCAAATCGCTTTTGGGTAAAATGGATTTTAGTAATTCTAAGAAAGATCATGCAGAAGATGCGGCTGAACCGTCTATAGGGGAGCAATCCGCTGTTATAGGGGCAGCAGAGCGGGAAGCGCTGAAGGTCACTTGGCTTAATGAAGCGAATCTGACGGATCTTATAGCCAAGCTTGGTCAGATTGATACGCTGCATGTGGAGACGATTGGGGAAAACCCGCATACAGCTGATGTGCTAGGAATTGCTTTTTATGTAGAAGAGATGGGGTATTATCTACCCCTTGAACTTGCTCAAAGCAAACAAGCTGAACCGATTCGTGATTATCTTGCTGACCCGAATAAACCCAAGGTGCTTTGTGATATTCATCGCTCAAAGGTTGCTCTTTTCTGGAAGGGTATCCCTCTAAATGGCTGTGCATTTGATATCATCTTAGCGACCTATCTGCTTGATCCAACGGAATCAACGCAAACGCTGCATGCGCTCGCCATGAAATACGACCTACCAGGAATACCAGACGATGCTGAGGTTTATGGTAAAGGAGCAAAGTTCAAGCTCCCCGATTTAAGTGTACTTAGCCAATACCTCTGCTATAAGGCAGCCGTTGTGCATAAGCTTGCGGTTATCCAAAAACAGGAGCTTGCTGAAAAGCAGATGAGTGAGCTTTTCTTCGTGTTGGAGCTTCCTCTTGCTACAGTATTGGCTGATATGGAAGTATTGGGTATTAAGGTTAATCGTGAGGAATTGCAGGATTTTGGTCAAGAGATCACGGAGCGGATAACCTCGATTGCACAGGATATATACCGTCATGCGGGTGGAGAGTTTAACTTGAACTCCCCGAAGCAGCTAGGCGATGTTTTATTTGAAGTCCTTGGCTTGCCGGTTGTCAAAAAAACGAAGACCGGAGCATCCACAGACGCAGAGGTATTGGAGAGACTGCGGTCTAGGCATGAAATTGTTGCGCACATTCTTGATTATCGGACGCTTGCGAAGCTGCGTTCTACTTATATTGAAGGATTGCTTAAGGAAATTCGGTCGACAACAGGGAAAATCCATACCTTCTATCGGCAAACGATCACGGCGACGGGAAGACTCAGCAGCCAATTTCCTAACCTGCAGAACATTCCGATTCGCTTGGAGGAGGGCCGCAAAATTCGTAAAGCCTTTGTTCCCTCGGAGCCTGGCTGGAGTATACTCGCAGCGGATTACTCACAGATTGAGTTAAGAGTGCTAGCTCATATTTCTCAAGATGAGCGTTTGATGGAAGCTTTTCACAATAATATGGATATTCATACGAAGACGGCCATGGATGTTTTCGGTGTTAGTGCGGAGCAAGTCGATAAGAACATGCGCCGCTCTGCGAAAGCTGTTAATTTTGGCATTGTCTATGGGATCAGTGATTATGGTCTATCCCAAAACCTCGACATTACCCGCGCTGAAGCCGGGCGTTTTATTGAACAATATTTTGCAATTTTCCAAGGTGTCCGCAGGTACATGGATGATATCGTCAAGCAAGCACGCAAAGATGGCTTCGTGACAACGCTGCTCAACCGTCGACGTTATTTGCCTGAGATCAATGCATCGAACTTCAATATTCGCTCCTTTGCTGAGCGGACAGCGATGAATACGCCGATTCAAGGCACAGCAGCGGATATTATTAAGCTAGCCATGGTCAAGATGGCAGAGCGGCTTGAACAAGAAAAGCTAAAAAGTCGCATGCTGCTTCAAGTTCACGATGAGCTCGTATTTGAGGTTGCACCTGACGAGTTGATTTTGATGGAGAGTCTTGTTGCGGAGGTTATGGAAAATGCACTCAAGCTGGCTGTACCATTAAAGGTAGAGGTTGAAAGTGGAGCCGATTGGTACCAAGCCAAATAATGCTAAGCCTTGCCTTCAGATTATCCAGAAAATGATGGGAATGGTAGTCGTAGGACGTAGGATACGGTATGCTTAAAGGACTTAAACGCAAGAGGTGAATAGCTAATGCCAGAACTACCCGAAGTGGAGACCGTCGTCAGAACCTTAAACAAACTTGTTTCTGGCAAAATAATTGATCATGTCACCGTGCTGCTTAACCGCATTGTTCAACTGCCCGCTGAACCAGAGCAATTTTGTGATGCATTATGTGGCCAGAGAATCGCTAGTATCGAACGTCGTGGGAAGTTTATCCGCTTTAACCTTGATGATTTAACGCTGGTTTCTCATCTTCGGATGGAGGGAAGGTACGGACTGCACCGTTCCGAGGAAGCCATCGAAAAGCATACACATGTCATATTTCATTTTACCGATGGGACGGAGCTTCGATATCGCGATGTGCGTCAATTTGGTACGATGCATATCTTTAAAGCCGGAACGGAATGGGAATCACCACCTTTGCATAAACTTGGACTGGAACCGCTTGATCCAGCATTTACCGCAGAAGTGCTGCAAGCTCGCATTCACAGTAAACTGACCAAGATCAAGCCTCTGCTACTTAATCAAGAGGTCATTGTAGGGCTAGGCAACATTTATGTCGACGAGGCGCTATTTCGAGCTAAGCTTCATCCCGAAAGATCCGCTAATTCCTTAAGTCGTTTGGATCTGAAATTGCTTCACGAGTCAATCGTTTCTGTTCTACAGGAAGCCGTTGATGCTGGAGGTTCCTCGATTAAATCCTATGTGAATGGCCAAGGGGAGATGGGGATGTTTCAACAACAGCTGCTTGCTTACGGTCGGACAGGTTTGCCCTGCATTCGCTGCGGTGTACCCCTTGAGAAAATTAGATTATGCGGGCGTGGCACCCATTTTTGTCCGAAATGTCAGAAAATCTGAATGCTTTCATTTTATTTATGACTATAAGCACGAAGACTTGCTGTGTCGACATATCCTGAGATTAAGCCTGCGAAAAATGAGTTGTCCCAACCCCTAATTGCGGGTTTTGACGGCTACATTCCGTTTAAGGAACGATCACGGAGCAGGCTTTATCACAGGGGCCGCCCATATCAGGGGCCTGCGGGAGGTTTGCCGCTTGCCAATGGTCGCAAGTTTATTGATTCTCGCTGTAGCAGTCAGTCTCGATGGTTTCGGAGTAGGCGCAATGTATGGATTAAGAAAAATCCATATCCCCCGTTTATCCATAATTATCATTGCCTTTTGTTCAGGGTTGGTTATTCTACTTTCCATGTATATTGGTGCTTGGCTCTCTGCATATATTTCACCATCTGTTGCCAAGGACATCGGTGCCGTGATCCTCATCGGTATTGGCGTTTGGACCATTTTTCAAATGATTATACAGAAGGACGTCCCTGAATCTTTAGAAGATGCTGCTGGAATTGCTGGAATTGCTGAAATGTCCAATACAGTTAGTCAGGATAATGAGTCTATAGATTGGGTTGTGAAGCATAAACCCGCCGTTTTTTCACTCGAGCTTAAACGAATGGGTCTGGTTATTCAAATCCTCCGGACCCCTTCGATTGCGGATGCCGACCGTTCTGGAGTAATATCATCTTCTGAGGCCGCAATGCTAGGTCTCGCCCTATCACTTGATGCATTTGGAGCGGGAATCGGTGCTGCGCTTGTCGGCTTCTCTCCCTTTCACACAGCCGGGTTAATTGCTGTATCTAGTGCGATTTTTATCTCGCTCGGGCTAAATCTTGGTTTCCGCTTTGCAAATTTGAACGGATTACGTCGATTTTCTGTGTTGCCTGGTATTATTCTAATTGTAATGGGGTTAATGAAGTTGATATAGTGTTTCCTAGGCGAAGCCAACTTTCCAGAATGGAAAGTTAGATGATGCTTACGTAGCCAACTTTCCATTCTGGAAAGTTTAGATGATGCTTACGTAGCCAACTTTCCATTCTGGAAAGTTTTTAGGAGTGGTGTTATGATTATAGGTCTAACGGGTGGAATTGCTTGTGGCAAAAGCACTGTCGCTGCTATGCTAGCTGATCGTGGTGCTGCAATCGTTGACGCTGACCAATTGGCTCGGGAATCTGCTGCGCCTGGAAGTCTAGGTCTGCAGCAGATTGTGGAGCACTTTGGATCGGACATGCTTCAAGGGGATGGAACGCTAGATCGCAAGCGTCTAGGAAATGTTATATTTAACAATGAGTCAGCCCGCAAGGATTTGGAGGCCATATTGCATCCGTTGATTCGACTTAAGATGCATGAGAGAATGAATGAACTCGATGGACATCAGCCCAATAGGCTGGTTGTCGTTGATGTTCCATTGCTCTATGAATCCGGTATGGATTCCATGTTCCCCGAGATTATGGTGGTGTATGTTCCTCGTGACATCCAATTGAAACGGCTTATGCAGCGCGATGGAATTACAGAAGAGCAAGCACAGTTGCGGCTCCTTGCCCAAATGCCTATAGAAGATAAAAAATTACTTGCCGATATCCTAGTGGACAATAGTCAAGGTCTACAGGAAACAGAACAGCAGATTGACAAATTTTGGCAAAGGAAGGAGCTCTCATGAAGTGAAGGTACTGCGTAAAAAGAGAGTGTCTGCCTTGCTTTTTCTTGCAATAATTCTCATCCTTTTCTACAATAATACATGGATTAGCCGTTTTATTTATCCCATCCAATATCGGACAGAGATCGAAGAGGCAGCCAAAGCAAATGATCTTGACCCCCTATTTGTCGCTGCAATTATTCGTGTAGAGAGCAATTACCAAGCGAACTCGAAGTCCCGTAAGGGAGCTGTTGGGATTATGCAGATTATGCCTGATACTGCATCTTGGCTTCTTACCAAGGATGATGACCTTAAGAATGATCGAGCGAAGGATCTGAATGATCCAGAAGTAAATATTAGGATTGGAACGCGTTATCTTCAATATCTAAATAAACGCTTCGAGGATAATAACGTTGTTATTGCAGCTTCGTATAATGCAGGACACGGAAAGGTTTCTGGCTGGTTAAAGGACAAGATTTGGGACGGGACGCTAGAGAATGCTGATCAAATCCCCATCATGGAAACCCGTAAATATGTTAAATCTGTTGATTATTATTATGCCAAATACTCAAAGGTTTATCGATGAAGTTTAGAGATAAAGACAAAGAAGTGCCGGACAAGCATCACGCCTGTCCAACACTCCCTTGTTCATTTCAAATTAAGATGCACTATTTAGATTGACCGGCAAGTTGTTGCTCAGCGATTTCCACCAAACGGCGAGTAATATGACCCCCGATTGCTCCTGTATCGCGGGAAGCCATGTAACCATAATAGCCGTCTTGAGGAATTTGTATTCCTAATTCTTGAGCTACTTCATACTTTAGTTGATCCAGAGCTTGGTTAGCTTGTGGTACGACTAAAACGTTGTTGCTGCGTGATTGTCCTGCTCCCATGTCTGTCACCTCCTTATCAGTTGGTAAATGTATTATGTGCATTTTGAAAGAGTTCATTCAGGTAACGTTTGCCAAGTGTTAGTAAAAAGCTTTTCATTTATTCGAAACATGGAGGTTCAAGCTATGAAATGCCCCTATTGTGATTATGTCGGGACCAAGGTGCTTGATTCCCGTGCAGCCAATGAGAATAAATCAATTCGCCGCCGTCGCGAGTGTGAAAGCTGCACGCGCCGATTCACAACCTTTGAAATGGTTGAGGAAACTCCGTTAATGGTCATCAAGAAGGGTGGAAGCCGTGAAGAGTTTAGCCGAGAGAAGATTCTCCGTGGGCTGATTCGAGCCTGTGAGAAGCGCCCTGTATCAGTTGAACAGATGGAGAGTATTGTGTCAGAGGTTGAGAAGAGGATCCGTGAGACCGCATTGTCCGAGGTGGAGAGCCGGGAGATTGGTGAAGCATTGATGGAACAGCTACATACGGTTGATGAAGTTGCGTATGTTCGTTTTGCGTCCGTGTACCGGCAGTTTAAGGATATTAACATGTTTATGAAAGAACTATCCCATCTGCTAAGTAAGAACTCATTAGATGGTTCGAATGATAAGTTGTAAGTTGCAATGAGCAAATCGGTAAATCTATGAGCTTCTGTGTCGCGGTTAATGGCCTTGAAAATGAAGGAACAACGGAAAAACTTATTGCATTTGACGCTATCGTGCGGTATAATGGTTTTTGTTGTGAAACATTTGGGGCCATGACTCAGTGGGGAATACAAACCGATTAGTTACGTTACCCGAAGTAACACATACCTAAGATTAGAACGAAACGTGGGGGCTTAGCTCAGCTGGGAGAGCGCTTGCATGGCATGCAAGAGGTCGTCGGTTCGATCCCGATAGTCTCCACCACTATTATTTATATTAGAAACGGCAGAGATGCCGTTTTTTTGTTTTGATTTTTTATTAGGTATTAATTTTAATCTTTGAAGCTGAATGTTCTATTGTCCAACGTGAATGATTTGTACCGAAATAAACAGTTGAGATTGCAATTAATCCAACCATGCTTCAGATTTAATGGGCGTCCGTACAGAGAACATTGTCCTTAGAGAACATAAACGCTCCCAAACATACGATGCAGCTCGAAAAAAATGATCGTTTTTAACGCAGCCGAGGAGACATTCGTTGAGCTTAGCTAATTAGCAGCACGACGAGGGAAATTAAGAATGAGGAAGTGGTGTATGCAGCAGCTATCTAGCGGAACTGAGCGCCGTTATTAAAGGGCTAAAGGCATAAATAGGATTGTTTTCAACGAATAGTGTTGCTCAGTTCCGTTTCAAATGGGAGGGCTCATCAGAGGAGTCCGGAGAAATTCCAAGCTTCCATGGCCTAAACCCTTCTCAAGCAATTCCCGCCTTCGAGGATTACCCGCTGCTGCAATATTGGCTTGCATCCATTCCTCGTATTTTTGCTGTATTTTTAAGTTGGAGTAGTGCAATTAACCAACGCGGCAGAGCGTTTGCATGGCATGCAAGAGATCGTCGGTGCGATCCCGATAGTCTCCGCCAATATTATTTATATTAGAAACGGCAGAGATGCCTTTTTTTTGTTGCTTATTCGGCTCATATGGAGTGCTCTGTGCTGCTGGTCAAGGAGTTGGAAAGCCACATTTACCTCTGGTAAT
>JACMJI010000160.1 GCA_014380705.1 Gorillibacterium sp.
CACCAGGTGAAATCCCAGCGTTTAATGAGGAAGCTTATCATGAACCAAGGTGACATGATCAGTGATATTGATGTACAGGAAAGCCTAGTTCTAAAGAGAACTAGGCTTTTTTCATCGCTTCAAATACTTGTTCGTCCAGCTTTTGCGCTGCACGCTTGTCATACGTTTTTTCGAACTCTGGCTCAACGGAAATGCGCGAGCCGTAGAACATAGCGTCAAGAATAGATTCAATGTCCACATCAATACAGGCCAATTTGAATGGAACCTCGTCAAGCAGTTCACTAATTATCCGTGCTGAGCCATAGATAACATTGACTGTTCCGCCACCAAAAAAAGTGGTTGTCACCTTGGGATTCGCTTTGACATTCGTCACTACGCTAGAGCGTAGGTCAACGGCAAACCGGAGTCTTTGCGGCTCTGCAGCATAAACCCAAGAAATCGTACTGGTATGAGGTGCTCCTGTAATCGAATCAATCGTGGAGAGCAGTACTAGCTTTTCTTTTTGAAGAAGTGCAAATAGTTGATCTGAAAGAGCAGTCACGGTTTCCGCCATTAGCTTGGTTTCCTCCTCATCACTTAGAAGTCCCCTACGCCACAAGTATACCACAGATGATGGAAAACGAACCAGAGTCGCTAATGATCGTTTTTAGGAGCAGATTTGATATCTGCAAGCAGCTTGCCCGCCAATTCGCGGTTGAACTTATGCTGCTTGGTTATTCCCTCTACCGTATAACGAATATGCACCATGTTCGCATCAATCTCTGCTAGCTCAACCTGTTCCAAACCATGATCTACGTGCAGGATCTCTTCAAAGAAGGCTAAGGTTTCCACAGCTGCCCCATCATCTGGACGAGCTTCGGTAATTAACTTAATTTGAAGCCAATTGAATAAAGCGTCTTGAAGATTCACGTGAATTCCTCCCTAGCGAGTTCATTAGGAAATGGAGTTTCTTAACGCGAATAACCAACCAGTTAATCTTAGGACTCACTGATTTTACGATTTTTGTCAGCGCGAGCACGTTCGTTCTTATCCAAAATCTTCTTGCGCATCCGGATAGACTTCGGAGTGATTTCGCATAGCTCATCGTCGTTCAAATATTCAAGTGCTTGCTCCAAGGAAAAAATACGAGGAACCTTCATCGTTACGGTAAGTTCTTTGTTTGCAGAGCGGATGTTATTTACCGCTTTTTCTTTGCAGATGTTTACGATAATGTCATTCTCACGGGTATGCTCGCCGACGATCATGCCCTCATAAACCTCTGTCTGTGGGTTCATAAACAGAATACCACGGTCTTCTACAGATAGGATGCCATATAAAGTTGTAGCGCCAGATTCACTGGAAACAAGAACGCCTTGATGACGTCCACCTACATTACCACCTTGGTATGGACCATATTTCTCGAATGCATGATTTAAAATCCCGTAGCCGCGTGTAAGTGTCAGGAAATGGGTGCGGTAACCAATTAACCCGCGAGCAGGAATAATAAATTCCAAGCGAACCTGACCTCTTCCGTTGTTGGTCATATTAACCATCTCGGCCTTACGAGCTCCCAGGCTTTCCATAACTGCACCTGTGTTCTCTTCAGGTACGTCTATAAGCAAGTTCTCAAATGGCTCCATCTTCTGGCCGTCAATTTCTCTAACGATAACCTCCGGCTTAGAAACTTGCAATTCATAGCCTTCCCGACGCATGTTCTCAATCAGGATTCCAAGATGCAACTCACCTCTACCCGAAACGATAAATGCATCAGGGGTATCGGATTCTTCTACGCGCAAGCTTACATCAGTTTCCAACTCGTTAAAGAGACGTTCGCGAAGTTTACGGGAGGTTATCCACTTTCCTTCGCGTCCAACAAACGGGCTATTGTTAACGAGGAACGTCATTTGCAGGGTTGGCTCGTCAATCTTGAGTACAGGCAATGCTTCCGGATTAGCCGGATCAGCAATGGTTTCTCCAATATTAATGTCCTTAATCCCAGAAATAGCAACGATGTCTCCAGCGGATGCTTCTTCGATTTCAATCCTCTTGAGTCCTTGAAAGCCTAACAATTTATCAATGCGGGCCTGCTTAATACCACCCTCACGTGTCATAACAGCGACAGTCTGCCCTTGACGGACCGTACCCCTATTTACTCGGCCAATGGCAATCCGACCTTGATATTCATTGTAGTCCATCAATGTAACGAGGAACTGTAGAGAAGCTGTAGGATCTTCGGTTGGAGATGGAATTTTCTCAATAATGGTTTCATACAAAGCTTCCATGTTGTTACCAAGTGCTTCTGGGTCAAGTCCGGAAATACCTTGCAGAGCTGAAGAATAAACAACATCGAAATCCAACTGTTCGTCCGTCGCATCAAGCTCGATAAACAAATCCAACACTTCGTCTAGAACCTCAGCAGGTCGTGCGCTTGGGCGATCGATCTTGTTCAAAACAACAATTGGCTTCAAGTTCTGTTCTAACGCTTTGCGTAAAACAAACTTGGTTTGCGGCATACAACCCTCAAAAGCATCAACAATCAAGAGCACACCATCAACCATTTTCATGATCCGTTCAACCTCGCCACCAAAATCAGCGTGTCCAGGGGTATCCACAATATTAATCAAATAGTCTTTATAATGAATTGCTGTATTCTTGGCTAGGATGGTAATGCCTCTTTCACGTTCTAAATCATTAGAATCCATAGCCCGTTCCTGTATATGTTCGTTATCCCGGAAAGTACCCGACTGTTGCAAAAGCTTGTCCACCAAAGTCGTTTTCCCGTGGTCAACGTGAGCGATAATGGCGATATTACGAATTTTTTCTCTTGCTTGCATGAGTTTAAATCCCTTTCTATGTTGGGAATGGCCACAAAAGTAGCGTCGGGTTACTCCGACGCTAGACATTACACTATATAATACTATATTGTACAGCAAAATGCAACAAATTATCCACAATATCGACTTTGGATCTGGGAGTTAAAGCTATTTACCCTTTCAGTTACCGGGTTCTCCATTGTAATAACAGAAATGTTAATGTCGCTGCAAGTAAAATAAAGATGAAAAAAATCACGTTTGAACTGACCAGCGCTAACAGGAAAAGCACAATGGATACAATTGCCAGTCCAATGGATGTAGGGTAAACCCACCTCGGGCAATATCCTAGATTCCGGTCAAAGGATGCCCATTCATAAAGTCCCACCCCAACACCAAAGAGAAAGCCTGGCCAAATAATACTTAGTGCTTGCCAACCAAATATCAGGCATATGAAATAAATCAAAGAGTAAGTAAGCAGTATACCTCCAGGTACTAGCAGTACTGCTGTACCCTTCCCTCGAAAATGATAGTAATGCAAGATCAGTCCCGCCCCAAGCAATAGAAATGGCCATAGCACTCTTAGCAAGAACCCGATAACACCAAGCTTGCCCAGTAACAAGAAAACAAATATAGCCAGTAACACAATACCAACAGGTACCTTGCTTTGCCCCATGAAAAATCCTCCAAACGGGTATAGTTCGGTATGCAATTCCAATTTAGTTTAGCGGAAAATGAGGCAAATATCTAGTAGCTCATTTTTTGTGATGAAAACGACCCATAGCCATCCCAACCAAAACAACAAAGATCGCTAATAAATAGGGCATCATCGTATTCAATATACCTGTCCGCGCGAATAAGTCTATGGTTGCTTTATCGGATATTAACATTTCACCGGCAGTATAGCCCAATATTGCCGCCCCAATATGAACTAAGAACGGAAACCTAGTTAGCATGTGCGTGATCACTGAGCTTCCCCAGATGATCAAAGGAATACTGAGTCCGATTCCAATCACAATCGCTTTCAAGTTATTATCAGCAGCCGCGGCAACAGCTAACACATTGTCTAAACTCATCACAAAGTCCGCTACAATAATGATGAACACGGCTTTGCCAAGCGTGGTGGCTTCTTGCACACGACTATTCTCTCCCTCATCTGCTAGCAGCTTTATAGCGATGTATACCAGTAGAACAGCTCCACCCGCTTTAATATAAGGAAAAGTCAACAGTGTGATCGCGACAGCCGTTAAAGCGATACGCAGTGCAACCGCGCCAAACGCACCCCACCAAATCGCACGTTGGCGATCATTTTGAGGAAGATTTCGACTAGCAAGAGCAATCACAATGGCGTTATCTCCACTCAATACAATGTTGATCAACAGAATTTGCATAAACAGAAGTATCCAGCTTGAAGTCACGAGTTGTCCCTCCCTGTGTTTCCTTCCACCTATTCAGGTAAGTAATACTTAGCTTAACTTAAACCACAAAACTAGCCAAAAGGGGTGTTCACCCATGACAGCACTAAGTGAGAAACAGATAGCGGTTTTTTGGGCAAGTTGACGGGTTGGAAGTATGAGGAACGATTCGAGAAATTCAAGTTGCGATAAAGGACAACCTTCTTCCGTCTTAATGTTTATTCAGCTTGATTCAAAAATATTCGTCAAACTTGTCTTCCTCTTCGCGGGAAATGAACAGACGCTCCGTTTTGGCAATCGCCTCTTCCTCTAAAGCGGGCAGCCAATCCATTATTTTCTCTAGCCGTTCGACAACGGTTAGATTTGGATTTGTTGCCGGTGATTTAGGGATGAATAAGGTGCAGCAATCCTCATAAGGCAAAATTGAAATTTCCATGGTTTCAATTTTTTCTGCAAGTTTAACAATATCTAACTTGTCCATCATAATTAGCGGTCGTAAGAGTGGAAGCGTTGTCTCCTGGCCGATTACCCTTAGACTAGGCAACGTTTGGCTTGCAACCTGCCCTAGGCTATCTCCTGTGATAATCGCTCCCGCTTTGCGTTCAGAAGCCAGACGTTCTGTGATCCGCAGCATAGAACGGCGCATGAGAGTGATGATCAAGTTATCTTGACCACTTTGGTTTAACCTTGTTTGTATTTCTGTAAAAGGCACCATATGCAGCACTATTCGCTCAGATGAATATTGGGAGAGTTTGCGTGTTAAATCAATGACTTTTTGTTGAGCTTTTTCGCTGGTAAATGGAAAGCTATGGAAATGTACACCTTCAATCTCAAGTCCTCGTCTCATTGAAAGCCAGCCAGCAACAGGACTGTCGATACCCCCTGAAAGAAGCAGCATGGCTTTGCCATTTGTTCCTAGCGGGTATCCACCTGTTCCTGATATGGACGAGGAGAAAACATAGGCTTCCTCCATGCGAATATCAATTTTGATCTCGACATCTGGATTACGCACATCCACAGAAAGCTTGCCATCTTCATGACGCAGAATATATCCGCCAACCAAATGACCAAGTTCTTGTGAAGTATAGGGAAAGCTTTTATTGGCCCGTTTGGCAGAAACCTTAAAGGTTCCCGGGTACGGATTACTCGAACGGATACATTCCAAAGCCTTGAAGCGAATATCATCTAAATCCTGTTTCGCTACCAGTGTTGGGCTATAAGAATGCAAACCAAATATACGGTCCAGACCTGCTGCAATCTCTTGGTAAGGCGTCCCGTTTAGCACAATGTAGACTCTGCCAAATTCTTCATGCACGCTGGCTATTGGATGCGGCTTCAACAGCATGTAAATTTGTTCAACGATCTTCTTCTCAAAACGTCGGCGATTGCGCCCCTTTAAAGTTAATTCACCTAATCTAACAATAATGGCTTGTGGCTCCATAGAATCCTCTCCTTGCTCGAAATGTCTGGGCGGCGTAAGCGTGCAACCGCCTTGCATAGTTCCTTAATAAACAATTGGATTTCTGCCTCTGTTTGCTGGGCGGATAGGCTTACACGGAGTCCATTTGTCGCCTCTTCCCTTCTCTTGCCCATCGCCAGTAAAACCCGACTAGGACTTATCGCCCCTGAAGCACAGGCTGAACGTGCAGAGATATAAATCTGTGCCTCCTCCAGCGCGTGAACCATTACCTCTGAGCGGATACCAGAAAGGACAAAGTGAACGATGTGGGGTGCCATATCGACGGGGTTGGAGGAGCCTGTAATGGTTAGACCTTCAATCGATTGCAATTGCTTAATTAATAATTGACGCAACTGATAAAGTCTAGGCGTTGCAACGATAATCTCTTCTGTAGCCATACGTGAAGCCTTGGCCATACCGACAAGTAATGGCACATTCTCCGTTCCCGACCGAATTCCCTGCTCCTGTCCGCCACCTGCAATCAAGGGAACGAGCTCGATTCCCTCCCGACAATAAAGAAAGCCCGCTCCTTTGGGACCACGATACTTATGCGCGGAGACACTAAGCAGGTCAGCCCCTAAACGACCAGCGGAACAATCTAACTTGCCGTAAGCCTGAATAGCATCGACATGAAATAGAACCCGCGGATAGTCTTGAAGCATTCTCCCTGCCTCTTCAATGGGCTGAATTCGCCCCACCTCATTATTAACGTACATCAGACTAACGAGAATTGTATCCTCACGTAAAGCATGTGCTAAGTCATCCAGTCGAATGCTTCCGGTTTGATCCACCGGAAGAAATGTAATCTCAAAGCCCTGCCCCTTAAGCTGCTGATAGCACTCATAAACAGAAGCATGTTCAATCTCACTTGTTATTAAATGTTTTCCGCGGTTTTGATAACGATAAACTGCTCCCTTGATTGCTAGGTTATTGCTTTCAGAGCCGCTTGCTGTAAAAATAATTTCCTGAGATTTACAAGATAAGGTCTCAGCAATAACCTTTCGAGATCTATGGAGCAACCGTTCTGCCTCCATTCCCAACCTGTGAATAGATGAAGGGTTTCCGAAGTGCTTACCCATCACATCCGCTACTGTACTGACGACTTCAGGATAGGGGGGTGTCGTAGCACTGTTGTCCAAATACAGCATTTAGATTCCTCCTTATTTCATACTAAAACCGCCCCTATAACCTAAGGACGGCTCCATGAAGACCCTTGTTCGGTCTAATTTCGATTAAATTTAGTATAACGATTTTTTCTGCAAAACCTTCTGTACATAGGCTTGTGTCTCTTGAGGCAAGAGGTCGAGTTTGGCTGTTAGGTCTGAGGAATTGGAAATTCCAAGTCGATCGACTCTCCCAGGACCACCATTGTAGGCTGCTAAAGCCACAGCCTCATCACCATTGTATTTGTCGAGCAAATACGCGAGGAACTTTGTACCTCCATTGATATTCTGCTCAGCGTCAAAGGAGTCCTTTACACCAAGTCCTTCTGCCGTCTTATCCATCAACTGCATTAAACCTTTGGCGCCCGCTGAGGACTCGGCCAAGGGATTAAACGACGATTCTTGATCAATAACTGCTTTGATCAACGAAAGATCCACTCCGTATTTGGCGGAAGCCTCGGCAATGATTGAATCATAAGTTGAAGGCTTGCTCAAGCTTTGCGGGTATTGATAACGGCTAAGTGCTGAAAGTGGGGAAGTGCTTAACAAACCATCACCATATGCAGCAGGGTTTACTTGTACCGAATTGCCAAAAAGCGAGTTGAAGGCAGTCTTGGTCTTTGCTCCTGTTGTGAAATTTGAATATTCAGCAGGTATTGTACCATTCGTGGAACTACCCGTTTCTTCCGATCCATAGTTGGCGAGAAGCGTATCCAGTAGTTGATTAAACACACTGGCACCTTCTTTAGGCCCATTGGTATCAGCGCTACCGCCAGAAATCATTGTTGGGGATGAAGCTATTTGCATACGTAGGAGCTGGCTAAGAACACGTGGATCCATACTCATCTATACACCTCATATGTGTTGTAGGAAAACTTAAAAAAAAAAAATAAAAACACATTCCGACAACTTTTTCTTACTTATCACATATTGTACATGCTTTTGCGAGTTGGTTCCAGCCTTATTTTAATTCATTTTGCTATATACAAGGATAAACGCCTGTCGGCGTCCTTTGGCGCCGTGCGTTTACCGATGGGGAATCAGAATGAACCTTACCTAATATTTATACTTTCTGCTAGAGATAAAAAGC
>JACMJI010000161.1 GCA_014380705.1 Gorillibacterium sp.
ACTCATCAGAAACGCCATCCTCCGGCATGTCTAAACAAATCATATAATTCATCATGTCATGATCCGTGTCGAACATAACTGATCTTAACAATGTCTTCTCGTTACCGTGTCCCGCCTCAACAATTTTATTGGTGATGCGGCCTTCCTCACATATCTCCCAAAAAGCTGGAATGGTTTCATAACCATCCGAACTCTTCGTTGTCAATGATTTACCAAATACGATCGAGGAGCCTTCTTCAACAATTCGGTAATTCATTCCTACACCTCCCTTAATCGAAATAAAAAAGGAGATACGCGCAAATGACTTTAATTCGACGCCCGGTATACGCGCCTCTGATGGATTAACGCCATGCATAACTTGAAACGCTCTCGCAAAAGAATTAGGGGAATCGTAGCCGTATTTGGTTGCTAGATCAATGATCTTAACGCTGCTGTTTTTAAGCTCAAATCCAGCCAACGTCAGCCGTCTGCATCGTATATACTCGCCCAGCGGTATCTCAGTGATAAATGAGAACATCCGAGTAAAGTGATACTCTGAACAACATGCACCACGCGCAGCTTCACTCATGATAATATCACCTGCCAGATTTGCTTCGATATAGTCAATTGCAGAATTCATTCGGACAAGCCAGTCCATGGCACGACATCCTTTCTTAAAAGAGTATAAACGTTTATGGCTCAACCATCTCCACATTTATTGCACCAAAATGTGTGATGGGTTTTGTAAGACTGCATCTCTGCATAATTTTAGCCTTCGCAAGACAAGGTATATAAGATATTTAAAATTAATTACTAATAGAGCGGTCACGGGCAGGAGAGGAAGAATTAGCGATGAGACGAATGATATTGTTGACGATTTTCACGACTTTGCTGCTGGCGAGTGGTACGGTACAGGCCTCTCCGGACGATAATTGGCAGGGGAGCATGTTGATTGTAAAAGCTTCGCCAGACGCAGGTTATGAATCTGTCATGCCGCTGCCTAAGGGCTTGCTCCGGAGTTTGTCAGCTCCTAAAGACCGCTATCCCGCCGATCCGCCTATTACAGATACCTATCTTCGCACAGCACATAAAACTTATGAAATAGACGAAGATTTCAACCTCTACGACCCTGACGCCAAGGCTTTTATGCGTCTGCCTGCTGCAGCGAAGCAAAAATTAAATACCAGCCTTGAAGCACTAAAGAAGAAGCACTATGGCAAACTTATAACCTGGCAAGAGGCAAAAGATATTCTTCCTCTATACTCCACATTCTCCATTATCGACCTTGCGACTGGACAACAATTCCAGGTTGAACGGCGGGCAGGCAGCAGCCATGCGGATGTTCAGCCATTGACCAAGCAAGATACCAGCACGATGAAGGCGATCTATGATAGGAAATGGAGTTGGAAGCGCAGAGCGATTCTGGTAAAAAAAGGTTCTGAGGTCTTTGCTGCCTCCATGCACGGGATGCCTCATGGGGGAGGAGCTATCCCTGATAACGATTTTAACGGTCACTTCTGTATTCATTTTCTGGGCAGTATAACTCACAAAACTGGAAATCAGGATCCCGATCACGAGGTGATGATCCACCGAGCAGCAGGTGAACTTATGCCCTTTGTACAGCGCCTGCCGTTATCCCAACTGGCGGAGCTATTCCTGATTGCGTTCAGACAGCAGGACCCTGAGATTCTTGCTGTCTTGTTTGACGACCGTCAAACGGCAGAATTATATGCGGAGCAATATAAAATGGCCCAATTGGATGGCATCCACATAACAGCCACCCAGCTAATTGAACGTGATGAAGGGCCGCTGACAGCAGAAGCCTTAGTAACGGCAACCGCCTATCAAGCCAATGAGAAGACGCAGTTGCAATTTCGACTTCACTTCAGCCGAAGCGCTCCCGGGCTCCCGTGGATTCTTGAGTCTGCGGAGATGCCGTGAACTCAGTGGTGAATGGCTTACTTAACCTGCTTTTGGCCGGACTGCTGATTCTGGAACCTACTGGAATAGACCCGGCGGATCCTCTTACACTTGTGGTCCATGATCAGGCGTTCATTATTCCTCGCACGGAATTAACTTTACCTGTGTTGATGACGCCAGATTCTTCAGCTATTCGGAAATGGATTGATCGCACAGGTAAACTGGTTTACACTGCTCCGCAGAACGCAATTTGGATAGGTCCACATCATTTTACGCCGGAAAAAAATGGGAAGCAATTAAACCGACAACTGCTCATGGAGCAGATGCTGGGCTATGTTCTCCAAACGGGGCCGCAGACCATCCAAGCCGGGACCAAAGAAGTTTATCCGATGGTGAACACGGAACTGCTGATGGAAATTACCCACAAGAAGATCTCCCATTACGCTACCTACTTCAATGTCCGCAATGAAAGCCGGGCCCACAATATCCGCCTAGCCGCTGCAGCCATCAACAGTGCAGTGGTCTTTCCCGGCGATACCTTTTCTTTTAATGATATAGTTGGCATACGCACCACGCAAAAGGGATACCGCAATGCGGCGATTATTGTCCGTGGCGAGCTTTCAGAGGGAATCGGAGGGGGCATCTGCCAGGTTTCCTCTACCCTTTTTAATGCTGTCGACCAAGGTGGCCTAAAGGTGGTAAGCCGCTACTCCCACAGCCGTAATGTACCGTACGTACTGCCAGGGCGGGATGCGACGGTAAGCTGGAACGGGCCGGACTTCGCCTTTCGAAACGAATACAACCAGCCAGTGATTATTCGGGCCACTGTCGCAAGGGGAGCCCTGTACATCTCCCTCTACTCATCGGAGACTATCCGTTTTACACCAAAATCAGTTCCGCAGGTCTCCCGCGAACTTCCCGAGGAGCAACCCAACTCGGAGGTGTGGGATACGGATGGCTAAACTCAAAACAGCTTTTTAAAGCTCTAATTTGCGTTTTTACCATTTTGACTATTTAGGTTGTTTTATATATTATGAGTTTGAGTAACTTCTCTTAACGGCATAATGTTTATTGAAGGAGGGAACAACATGGAAGTTTTTGCAGAATATTTAGCGCGTATTGATAACCCGCAACATTTAGCCCGAACGGCAGAGGTTTTGACTTGGGTAACTAAGAAATTTCCAAGTTTAACGCCAAAAATTGCGTGGAATCAGCCTATGTTTACCGATCACGGCACATATATTATTGGCTTTAGCGTTGCCAAACATCATTTGGCTGTTGCCCCTGAAATCGTAGGTATTAATCATTTTTCTGATGAAATTGTGCAGGCTGGCTATGATCACACCAAGCAGTTGTTGCGTATCAAGTGGGATAGTCCGGTTGATTTCTCATTACTTGAGAAATTGATTGAGTTTAATATTTTGGATAAGGCAGACTGTTCAACTTTATGGCGTCAATAAAAATAAGATAACCCTTAGAGGCTCATATTTGCGTTTTAAAAAACCTTTGGGTTTGATAAAACGGTAAGAAATTATAAAATTACGGTCTGCCGCAGTGCTCGCCATTGTGGTATTTTTGCATTTTAGAAAAGGTGGGTTTTCCAGAAACCAAGTGTCATTTTGTCTCTATTCGACCTTCTACCAATATTTATATTAAACTACATAGGTTATTGTATTGTAATATAGAGATAGAAGAGCAGAACCAGCGGGGTGCAGACCTTCCCTGCAAAAGAGGAGACTATTGAGTGATGAACCTTGAGAGAAGAGCCACACGGAAGCCAGCAGGCGGCAAGCCTTCTACCCAATATTGGATAAGATTAGTTGTACTGAGTGTACTGGTGTGCGCAGCTGTCATCGTATGGTTTCAATCCCCGGTAAAAGCACCGGATGGAAGTGGCTCCGCTCTGGCCAGTGAACCCCCAAGGGAATCTATCAGCCCCATAGTTGAGGTTAAAAAACGAGAGTTGCTCGATTTTCACATGGATAACCTGATTCAGGGCTGGGCCCTTTATACTGACGGTACAATGAAGACGACCGATGGGGGCCTTCATTGGCTTGCAAACGCATCCGATCCCGTCCCATCAGCTTCGACTACACCGTCGACTGATATTAGCGATGAAACGGTAAGCTGGATGAGCGGCAAAGAGCAAAACCCGCTTGTCATTCATGTTGGGGCCGAAAAGTATAAGGTGCGAAAATCCCAGTTTCTAACTCATAATGTAGGATGGGTGCAGCTAGAGGTTGGCTCAGATGCGGAGGCACCGTTGTGGGTAACAATTGATGGCGGTGTAACCTGGCATCATACGGTGACGGAGAATATAGTTAAGGAATTTAAGGCAGAGCGTGTTCGGCTACAGGCAGCCAGCAAAGAGGCCTCTTTTTATACAGGACTCGATATAGCACAAAAGATTATGCAGAGCGAATGGACAATTCTGCCGGAATCGGCTTCTCCCGGGGATGTGGTACTCGTACGGTATGGACAGCCCGGAGAAGTCGCTTGGGAAGGAAAAACCTATAAGCTTAAGCCCTTCGGTGCTGGCTACTTCACTTATTTGCCGTTGTCACTCGGAATCAAGCCGGGCAGCTACCCGATTGGCAATCGTACCCTTACCGTCAAAC
>JACMJI010000162.1 GCA_014380705.1 Gorillibacterium sp.
GATAGCATTAACCTTCACTCTCCTGACCGTTGGCTTAATGAAGCGTAAACAGTCAAATATTTTAGTTTCATATTTTTCAAGAGCTAAATTTAAGAAAGTCAGGTAAAGTAAAGGGTTCTACATAAGAAACATGCCTAATATGTAGAACCCTTTATCGTTTTCAGCGGCAGCCTCTAGGCGATGGTTAATCAATTCTCATTTGGATACTATAGAAAATCATCGATCAACGAGATTCCGTTGATGATCCGCATCCGACTATCTTGCAGAAAATCGCGGGTCCAATCGTCGGGCTGACGTAGATCCCAGCTCCGGTACATACCGACCACTACAATAATTTCGCGAAGCCTAAGGAAGAGTGACAACTGATTCTTCCAGCCGTCGGGCAATCGTCGGCCATCCTCTGTATAGCCTCGTTCGAAATGCTCAATGAATAGTTCGTACTGCACCTTCCTTTTGGACTTTGAATCTTCTCCAAACACATAAAGCAAATAATAGAGTTGAATGGCAATGTCCTCGACATACCAACTATATTGACATTCGTCGAAGTCGAAGAGAGTAATTTCACCTGTTTCATCGACCGTAAAATTGCCTACATTGATATCCCCGTGAATCAGACCGAAATTATCCAGAGTGCCAGACAGACTAGCCAAACGCACTTTCAGTTCATCAAGGGCACGCAGGATTGGTTCATGCTCACATGGTATATATTCCTTGGCGCGTAAGAGATATTCATTGCACTCCCACGAGTGTCTTCTGATCAAAGGTTTAAATCGTTTGGCTAGTTCATGAAGATTTCCGGTCATGCGTCCGCATTGCTCGTAAAGCAGGGGATTACCTAGGCATTCTGGGTATCCTATTTTTCGACCGGGAGCGTGTCTGAAGGACGTCACGTAGAAATCGACGATCTTTCCAGAGACACGTTCGACGTCTACTCCTAGAGCCGAAGGGACCGGTTCTGAGACTGCCATTCCATTCCCTGCCAGATAACGAATCCATTCTATTTCTGCTTCAAGTCCTTCCTGAGTACGCAGGGTGCTAGGTGTGAAACGAAGAATATATTTGCATCCTTCTTGAGTGTAGGAATAGATAAAATTTTGAAATCCTCCAATGAAGGATAGCTCCTCTTGGCTCAAACCGAAACGCACAGCACCTTCTTTGGCATGTTCATCGAGGAAAAGTAGTTTTATTTGTTTGTCCATGGATTCTCCTTGGGATATATTTTTTTAACAACGCTTAATACAACCATTCCAGCCACAAATACAAGCCTGTCAATGTGATAAGGAGTGTCGGAATGGTCAGTACGACACCCACCTTAACAAAGGTCCCCCAGGTCACCCTTACCCCTTTGCGAGCGAGGACTTGAAGCCACAGCAACGTTGCAAGGGAGCCAATAGGCGTCATTTTCGGACCCAGATCGGACCCAATTACGTTCGCGTAGATCAGTGCCTCGCGAATAACGCCATGCGTATTCGTGCTGCTGATCGCAAGAGCATCCATCATAACGGTAGGCAGGTTGTTCATAACCGACGACAATAGGGCAGCAAGAATTCCCATGCCTAGGGTAGCCGCGTAAAGACCTTTTCCCGCTATCGCCTCAATGAGGTCTCCCAAATGATCAGTCAACCCTACGTTACGCAAGCCATACACCACCACATACATCCCAATTGAGAAGAAAACGATGTTCCAGGGAGCTCCTTTCACAACCCTTTTCAAATGCACAGCCTCACTGCGTCGACTTGCAACGACGAATGCACACGCAGCCAGACCAGCGACCACGGATACGGGAATACCTATAAACTCACTAAAAAGATAAGCTATCAGCAGCAATCCAAGGATCAGCCATGATAATCTAAACAATTGCTTATCCTGAATCACCTCATGGGGCTGTTTTAAGTCTGAGAGAGAATAGCGCTTTGGAATATGTTTTCTAAAATAGATTAATAGAACCACGAGGCTTGCTAACAGAGCAAATAGATTCGGCACAAGCATATGCCGTGCGTATTGCATAAAGGTGATATCAAAATAATCAGCCGAGAGAATATTAACCAGATTGCTGATTGTGAAGGGTAAAGAGGTTGTGTCCGCAACAAATCCACAGGCCATTACATAAGCCAGGACCACGCGAGAATCCAGCTTAAGTGCGCGAACCATGGCAAGTACGATCGGAGTCAGGATCAATGCTGCCCCATCATTGGCAAATAGTGCGGACACGACCGCTCCGAGCAAAAGCACATAAATAAACATCAGCATGCCATTTCCCTTAGCAAAACGAGCCATATGCAGCGCTGCCCATTCAAAGAAACCAATCTCCTCCAGAATAAGCGAGAATAGAATAATCGCTACCAGGGTTATGGTTGCATTCCAAACCATACCCGTTACGTCAAGAACATCTTTTAAACTAACAACCCCTGCTAGCAGAGCAACGGCCGCCCCACCCAACGCCGTCCAACCGATGTTAAGCCCTCTGGGCTGCCAAATAACGAGACTTAATGTGATTAAGAATATAATGATAGCTCCAACAATCATTTCGTATGTACGCTCCCTGCTACCCCTTATGTTTCTTTTCTCTGAACAACAGAATAGCAATATTTTAATAGAACAACAATCCTTTTTCAGGGGCTAAAGCTTATATCTGTGCCATCTACGATAAATCGGTATTTTTATGCTAAAATAGAATCTGCTTTGATCTATTCCCTCGCTCCAACTAAGGTTACTTGCTACAACGGCCTGATAATCTATTAGAGGGTTTGTACTTTAAAAAGCGGTTTGGACAAAGTAGCTTGTTGGCTACCTACATATTAAGGAGTTGTGTGGATATGAGAAACAAATCTAAAGAGCTCTACGCAGAAGCCCTACTTCATATTGTTGGCGGGGTTAACAGTCCCTCTCGTTCCTTCAAGGCAGTTGGCGGTGGAGCACCTGTATTTATGAAGCGCGGTCAAGGCGCTTATTTCTGGGACGAAGATAATAACCGCTACATCGACTATCTATGTGCGTATGGTCCCGTGATACTCGGTCATGCACATCCGCATGTAACAAAAGCATTAGTCCATGCGGCTGAGAATGGCGTCCTTTACGGTGCCCCAACGGAGCTGGAAATCCACTTAGCTAAGCTGCTTAAAGAAGCCATACCTTCCATGGATAAAGTTCGTTTTGTCAATTCCGGCACAGAATCGGTCATGACCACAATACGGGTTGCGCGCGCCTTTACGGGACGCAGTAAGATCATTAAGTTTGCAGGCTGCTATCACGGTCATTCCGACCTCGTGCTCGTAGCTGCTGGCTCGGGTCCCTCTACGCTTGGAATTCCGGACAGCGCTGGTGTGCCATCATCGATTGCCAGCGAAGTCATTACGGTACCCTTTAATGATCTGGATGCCCTTGAGGCTGCGCTAACGAAGTGGGGAGCTGAGACTGCTGCTGTGATGGTTGAGCCAATCGTCGGTAATTTTGGCATGGTTATGCCAAAGCCCGGCTTCCTACAAGGCTTGTGTGCGCTGACCCGTCAGCATGGAGCTGTTGTCATTTATGATGAAGTCATTACAGCCTTCCGCTTTCATTACGGCTCAGCCCAAACGTATGAAGGTTTATTGCCTTTTGAACTTCAGGATGATGCTTTCCGCCAAGCTAGAGTCTCAGCAGATGCCAGGTCTTCCATGGATGATAGGATTTCATCCGGAGCTAACGGTTATGATGAAGCGAATGGTTTTGGTGAAGCGAATGTTCATGCTGGAGCTAA
>JACMJI010000163.1 GCA_014380705.1 Gorillibacterium sp.
CGTTATGCTGGACGCGACTATTTGCAAGAAATGAGCGTGTGGGGACATCGGTTTCACCACGTTCATATTAAAGGCTCATTAATTATTGGAGGAGAACGTTTCGATGATCCCCCAGCTGGTCTGGATCAGACGGACTGGCGATCCTTTATGGCAGTCTTGTACGCGAAGCAGTATAGGGGTGGCCTTAGTATTGAGCCTCATTCCTCCATATGGACTGGAAAACTGGGAGAACAGGGTATGGATTACACAATAAAACATATGAGAAGTATGATGCTGAGCAACGATCAACATTATCTTAAATTGGATGGGAGTTAGTTAGCAATGAACCATAAACATGAGCCACTCATATTCACTGGAAAAGAAAGAGCAAATGCGGATTATCACGATGGACAATTGCGTCCTGTAGTCGGTGTCCATAATTTTCAAGCTTTGCGCGTCAATCGGGAGCATCCAGAATGGTCTGATGGTTTGGGCTGGACCTACAGTCCGGCACCTTTTTTAGCCTTTTGGAATCATCGCTTTTATCTTCATCACTACATGAATCAATTGGAGGAGCATACCCCGCCAACGCTTACCATGCTGATGACTTCAACGGATGGCCGAACATGGAGCAAGCCGGAAATTTTGTTTCCAACCTATGTTGTTCCTGCTGGGGTTAGCAAAGCAGGCTGGGAAAACGTGGACACGTCGGGTATGTACTCCGTCATGCACCAACGAATGGGCTTCTATATCGCTCCGGACGGACGATTGCTGGCTCTAGGGTACTATGCGATTGTATTGGACAATATTCATGACCACCCGAATGATGGAAAAGGCATGGGCCGTGTTGTTCGAGAAATATATAGCGACGGTAGCTTTAGTGAAATTTACTTTATTCGCTATAATTCAAGCGCAGGCTGGAATGAAACCAATACAAGCTTTCCTTTTTTTACAGCTTCAACAGATGAGGGCTTTCGGTCTGCATGCCAATCGCTTTTAGAGGATCGATTAATGGTTCAGCAATGGGCCGAAGAAAGCGACAGAGATGATCCATTGATCAACACGCGCAACCCGGATGCGCCAAGTGGTATTCCCAAAGCTTTTTGCTGGTATACACTTCCAGATGGGAAGACTGTAGGGCTGTGGAAATTTTCAAAAGCAGCGATCAGTGAAGATAAAGGGGAAACCTGGGGCCCCTTTAGCGATATACCCTCTTTTGTGATGAGTGGGGCTAAGGTTTGGGGGCAGCAGACAACAGATGGTCGATATGCAATTGTGTACAATCCTGTACCTGACGGAGAACACCGTTGGCCGCTTGCCGTTACGGTAAGTGAGGATGGCTTAAACTTTAATAAGCTGCTTACTGTACATGGTGAAGTGCCGCCGAGAAGGTATAGCGGATTATATAAGGATTTTGGTCCAGGTTATAATCGTGGCATTGAGGAAGGAAACGGGGTTCCAGCAGATGGGAATATGTGGTTGACGTATACAGTCAATAAAGAAGATCTTTGGGTGTCACGCATTCCTGTGCCGATCCGAGATCGCGTGGATACTCCAGTTAATGACGATTTTGCGAATTTCCCTCTGGGTGGATTTGTTCAAGACTGGAATCTCTATTGTCCACTCTGGGCACCCATTCAAGTGATTGAAACAGAGCGACAACGCGTTTTGGAACTATCTGACTCTGACCCTTGCGATTATGCGAAAGCTGTACGTGTCTTTCCCGAAAGTACCCGTGCAACAGTAGCCTTTACCATACAAGCCAAGCAAATGGAGCATGGGCTGCTGCATATAGAGCTTCAAGATGCCCAAGGCATTAATGCAGTGAGGATTGCCTTGGGAGCAGGCGGGGTTTTAGATCCCCATGCAGCCAATGAACATAAATACAGCTACCAAAAGGATGAATGGTTGGATATTCAGTTGAAATTTGATACTTACAATCGCACTGTAGATCTAGAGGTAAATGGACATTCAATCCCTTATGTTTACTTTCGCAGAACAGCTGCAACCCTGGAACGAATTGTATTCCGAACAGGTAAGGCGCGTCGCGATCCCAATCCAGAAACGGATCGGCATGCAGTCCCGGATCTTGCAAATGTAAGTGAACCAGCGGTAAAAGCTGCTTATTGGATCGGGTCCTTAAGAACTTTTGACCATCAGAGCTAGAAGGAGTTGTGAAAATGGATGCTTGGAAAAAATTAAGCTTGCGCGAAAAAATAGGGCAAACCGTTGTAACGAATGGAAATCCTCAAGCCGAAATTAAAGCCTATGGGAGTCTAGAAGCGTTTCTAAATAAATTTCCAATAGGTGGAGTATTTGTTGGGGGCGAGATCATTAAAGATTTAACTCTGGAGGCCGGGCAGGTGCGTGAAGCTGTGAAGGCATATAAACTAGCTAGTCCAATCCCAATGCTATTCGCTTCGGATATGGAAAATGGCTGCGGCAGTATGGTTCGTGGACTTACACCTTTTCCTTATTTAATGGCATTGGGAGCAACGGGTTCTGAAGCATTGGCTTATGATTACGGTAAAGCAACTGCATTAGAAGCCTTATCAATTGGTGTAAATTGGACGTTCTCACCGGTTGCAGATTTGAATCAAAATCGCTTTAACCCCATTACTAATATTCGAGCTGTATCCGATGATCCCGAATTGACAAGGCGGCTTTTAGTTCAGGTTGTAAAAGGCATGCAGGCAAATGGATTGTCAGCGACGGCCAAGCACTTTCCCGGAGATGGTATTGATTATCGAGACCAACATTTAGTCACAACCGCAAACTCTTTGACTTTTGATCAATGGATCCATAATCATGGAGCCGTTTTTAAATCTCTGATTGATGCAGAAGTAAACAGCATAATGACAGGTCATATCACTTTGCAGCATTTTCAAGAGAAAAAGATCGATGGGCGATTCCCGCCAGCAACGCTTTCTTATGAACTGACAACAACACTGCTTAAACAAAAGCTTGGTTTCAGAGGAGTAGTCGTTTCTGATGCTTTAATAATGGGCGGTTTTCTCGGTTGGTTTGAGCGAGCTCAAGCAGAAATAGAATGTTTTAAAGCAGGAACAGATATGTTACTGTGGCCTTTACCCGGTTACATGGATAGTATGGAGCAAGCGATTCAGTCTGGTGAGATCTCAATCGATCGTTTGAACGATGCAGTAGCACGGATATGGAGAATGAAGCATGAACGTAATTTGTTTGGAGAAGACACGGGATTTAATGCTTTGAATGAACAAGAGAGGATATACATTCAAACAACGGCTGAAAAAGTAGCTGAGCAAAGTATAACGCTGCTCAGAGACCAACATGCTATTCTCCCATTAAAGCTGCAAGGAATTAATAAAGTTCTGATTGTCGGCATCACTGCACATGATCCAACATTTGTAGAGATGGGCATATTACAGCAGGAGCTTCAGACGCGAGGTATTGAGACCAATCTTCAAAGAAACATTAGCTTTTCAGAAGTAGAACTAGCAACAGACTATGATTGGATTATTTATGCTCTTTCTACACGCCCTCACCAGCCTATGGGCCCTGTGAATTTTAGCGGTCATGAGGCAGGCGCAATTTGGGCATCGCTCTCAGCACATAGGTATAAATCGATTGTTATTTCTTTTGGTTCGCCTTATTTTTATGTGGATTACTATGCTGCTGCTCCGATCTATATCAATGCTTACAATAGCATTCCTGCTTCATTCGTAGCTGTTATAAAGGCATTATTCGGAGAAATTAGTTTTGTTGGGCGCTCGCCCGTTTCAATGGACTAAAATATATAATAAATCGTGTGTTTAAAAGTTGAAAAAAAACCTTCCGGAGGTTATTCATTATGGAAGGTTTATATTATTTGACTCACTCTTCGCATTGAAATACTATTAAACTATTGCTTGATCTTTCGCAAAAGGAGGAAGACTTATGTTTAAAGTTATGATTGCTGAAGATGAGTTTCTGGTTCGCATTGGCTTAAAAAATTCAATAAATTGGGAACGTTTTCAGATGGTTGTTAGCGCAGATGTTGATAACGGTGAGGAGGCATGGCAGGCATATCTAAGAGATAAACCTGATTTGATTATCACCGA
>JACMJI010000164.1 GCA_014380705.1 Gorillibacterium sp.
TCTTTCTCTATTAATGCTATGTCATTACTCTCAAGGACACGTGTGTCAATGTTACCAAAATATGCTATACGATCTGCGTATTTCTTAAAAAGTTCAGGCATATTCATTCCCGCCTTATACTCCATGGCTTCAAGACAGTCAAGTCCTGCATCGATGAGGTAAGGCAGTAGTGGTTCAATAAAACCGCAGGAATGCACGACAACCTTTAAACCCTTTGAATGCAGATAATCAAACATAATATTATAGCCTGGAAGCATGATATCCTCGAACATTGCCGGAGACATAAAGGGTTTGAACTTATAGCCCAAATCCTCTGCAATCCATGTGCTATCAGGTAGCCCTTCTTCAGAAAAGAGAAGTTCCCAGTGCATTACATTATAATTGGCATAGGTAATCACCATGTCTTTAACCCAGTCTGGATCCAGTGCCATATTGAGCAATAGTGTTTCATGTCCGATTGCCCTTTGCATAAGCTCAAAAGGGCCCCACGCATCACTCATGAAGAAACGATTCTGATCCTTCATCTCTTTACGTAGATTGCGGTACTTCTCAAAAGGTACCCTTCTTCTGTCTAATTGCATAAGTTGTGGTTTGGCAAATTCCTCCCAGGACTTCATGTCCACAATTCTGAAGCCTACATGTTCGGGTGTACTCGAATGATGCTTGTGAGATCTTAGCTGAGCACCATTTCCATCCAGATATAGTACTGTATCCTCTGTTTCCTCAAGTATTACATTACAAAATCCCGGATCTACATACCAATTGAGCAACCCATTTCGGTCGGTATCCAGATTGAAGTGCGAAACCAAGGATTCGCCATCCATCAGGTGTCCCTCCTGTGTCCATTTTTGTATAACGTCACCCCAAAAATCTTCTGCTACTGGAATCCTGTCAAGTTGACCTCCCCAAAGTACATTTTTCATTCTCTCATAACTGGTCATACGCTCAGTACCCATGATTATAAACCCCTTTCTTCCGTTATTATGGTATCTTGCTATATTAAATATGGGGAAATTCAGATGCCAAAGAGGACAGCTCTCTGTCACATTTTTATTAGCTAAATTTTATAAACATTTAATATAGTTTTAGCATATCTAAGTATATACCCAAAATCAATTGACAAAAGTGTTATCATTTTTGTATAATATCACTATGAAACTATGGAATATGGATGTTCAAATTATTGAAGCTCAGAAAGTATTTTGTAATCCAGAGTGGTATTGGAATTCCTCAATGAACCAATGGAACGGGTTTGCCTTTTGGTATGTCTTTGGTGGCAGTGTGAGGATTAGAGTATTAGGAGAGGAATATTGTCTTATTGAAGGGGATAGTTTCATTTTTCATATGGATGAGACCCACATGAGCAGCCACAATCCGCAACATCCATTGTGTGTATACACAGTTTATTTCCGTATTCTTGATAGCGATAAGAATTCTCTGAATTTTTCTGCTTCAGAAATTCCTCGGACTAGGCGTCTTAAAAGCCGTATTATGATCGAAGAAATGTTAGAACGCTGTATTGAAGATAGCCGCGTTGAGGATCATAGTAGCTCACTCTGGTTCAAACCGATACTGGCAGAGTACTTACAAACGCCTGAATCAGGAAAGCTGCTAAAGTCGCCCGGCTACAACCTTGTGAAAGACATATGCGTAATGATTGCAAAAGAGCCATGGAAATACAAAGGGCTTCATGATATCATTTCAATTGCAGGATATTCATCCAACCATTTAATCAGATTATTTAAAAAGTATTGTGGCATGACACCATACGAGTTCTGTATCCAGAAAAAAATAGAATATGCAAAAA
>JACMJI010000165.1 GCA_014380705.1 Gorillibacterium sp.
ATCGACCCTTGGAAATGTCCTTATCATAACGGACGAGCTTGTCTGGAAGTTATGGAGCGTATTGACAAGATAATAATAGGTATTGGTCATTAAAGAGGGGCATTAAAGTGGGGCATTAAAGAGTTGAAAACCCCGAGTAGGGTTGACGATCTACGTCAACCCTACTCGGGGTTTTTGCTGCAATAGTATGCAAAAAATACAAGAATAAAAGCCTGCCGGCGTACTTATATTTTGAGCATAGCCTCAAGCTGCTCACACTGTAAAGCACGAAGCTGCCAAGTTTATTGTCTTCAACTAATTTCCATTCATGTAAAAAAGTGCTGAGCTCCTCCAGCGCCTGTGCACGCTCATCCGGCGAAATATATTTCCAAGAAGACCAATTCATTATGTGAAAATCGTGTAGGCAATACCAGCCTTCCAAGGTTTGAACGGCATCACTCATCGGTTACATCCCTCCAAGTTTAATAGAATTTATACCGTTTTTTCTAACGAATGAAAGGAACAAGAGCAAACGGGTAAAGAACGAAAGGATCGTCTTTTTTTCAAAATGGCTCCCGTGTCTGTCGAATTGTGTGTTAAAATGATAGAACGGGTACTTCCCGAAGATCGGAGTAATGCGGATATGCGTATGACCAACATGCTTCATTTCACGGAGAATCACCGTTTTTGCGTCTACCGGGACTTTGCTTTAAGCAGTCTAGACTATAAAATGTTGGTCAAAGTCTATCAGCCGATGATCGGTGCTCTTGCTATAGGTGTCTTTTCGACATTATACCAGCAGTTTGTGGGTGACACGGTTGGATTCTCCCCGTTAGAGCAACAAAGAACGCTTTTTTTGTCTCTAGATCTAGAGCCTGGAGAGCGCGGAAGGAAAATATTCATTGAACAAACCTCTAAGCTTGAGGCAGTTGGACTTTTACAAACCACTCGGCGTTTTCTTCCGGATTCTGAGGATTACGTCTACGAATATCAGTTGTACGAGCCATTAGCTCCTGCTGAGTTTTTCCGTAATCAGCATTTGACCTATCTGCTGCGTGACAAGGTAGGCAAATTTTCTTTGCTCTTCCTAAAGGATGATTTAGTGAATAAAGCACCGGAGGGTTTTACAGAGGCCAACGGGGAGAACCTGTCCGTTCCCTTCTATGAGCTATTTCGTTTAAATACGCAGGTATTCGATTATGAGCTGGAGCAGGGCTTTGCTGAGACTGCAGCAGCCAGAGACTCTCGGATTAAGCTTGATATTACCACCAAAGGATTAACCTACGAGGAGATCATTATGCGTTTTCCACGTCAATCTCGAAATCGAGAACATGTAGAGGCGCTTAAATATCGTCAAGACCAGTTGATTGAAATTAATATGATCACCCAGAAATACGAGCTTACACTACAGGAAACGTGTCGTTTGCTGGATGAGGATTCTGTCTTCGAGGAGGATGGAACGCTGAACCGAGAGACGCTGAAGCACAAAGCCAACCTATATTTCAGACAAGGGAAGAAACGGGAGGAGCAGGTTGAGCGTCAGACTAGCAAGGTCGTGCCCATGCACCCGAACGAAGACGAGAATACCGAGGAAAAAGCAGTTGAGATGCAGTATTATCTGGAGGTTCCTGCTATCTTCCAAGGTCAGTGCGATCAACACCAATACAACATGATTATGCGAAACGACCCTTACACAAAGGTATTAAAGAAGTTTTTCTCCCAAGGCAGCGTTCCAGATGGGATTCTCGATGTATTTGAGAAAATTGATCTGAATTATAAGCTTCCTGAAGAGGTGATCAATGTACTCATCCATTACATCCATGTAGACCGGCGTTCCTGGGCTAAATCATCCATTGAGACTGTGGCAGCAGATATGCTTGGTAAACAGGTGGCAACGTATGAACAAGCGGTTGACTATATAAATGAGAAAGCTCTGCTAAAAATGCGTGGCAAGGAGCAAGTCAAGCCATCAAGCGGACGAAGCAATGCAGGTGCGGGTCGCCGAGGTAAGCAGAAACCATCACTACCGACGGTTACAAATGCACCAGGCAAATCGGTCACTCCCGAGGAATTTGAGGAAATGTGGAAACGGGCCGAGCGAATGGATGGCAACCCCTAAACAGGTGTCGCGCTGGCGCGGAATTGTAACGATTTATAATATTCTACCATTATTAAAAGGGGGAGGTGACGATCATGGAATCGTTGTCCGAGCTGCTAAAGAGTATGGTTAAACCGGAATATCTGCGAAAAGCAGAGGAGAAGAGCCAGGAGATGCTTGCCGATTCGCTGATGATTAAGTGGCGGGCGAAATATCCTTTCGTCACAGATGAGGATCTGAAGCCTCACATGAACCGTATCTATCAATTTTTAAAAGAATACCGGACATGCATCCAGGACTGTCCTGGACTAGCGTCTTGTCCCCATGATCTGACGGGTCATTACACAACACTTACGGCCGAGATGGAAGGACAAACTGTACAAGTATACGATCAACGCACACCTTGTAAGAAGTTTAAGGCCCAACAAGCGCATACTGCACTACATAGCAGAATCCGCAGCTTTTACGTGGATGACAGAGCCTTAAACGAGGGTTATTCAGCCAAGGAGATTCTGAAAAATGATCTGGATCGCGCACCCTATGCTGACATGGTGATTCAATATATTGAGCATACCAAGAATCAAGGATTACAGAGTACGGGTCTTTATCTTACGGGTGGTCATGGCATAGGCAAAACGTTTCTTATGTGCTATATGCTTTATGAATTAGCCAAATCTGGTCATAGTGGTGCCATCGTGTATATGCCTGATTTTGCTGAGGATCTGAAATCGATGTTTGAGGAGCCTCAGAAGCTTAAGGACACGGTGGATCTGCTAAAGGATACCGATCTCCTTGTCTTTGATGATATTGGTGCAGAGAATATGAATCCGTGGTTGCGGGATCATGTGTTAGGGTCTATTCTCAATTACCGAATGAACCGAAAGCCTACGTTCTTCACCTCTAACCATGATATGGCTACACTGGAGAAACATTTCAGTTTTACGAATCGCGACGGGGATGACGAGTTTCGTGGGCGTCGAATCATGGAGCGCATCCGACCCTTTGTTCGAATCGTTGCCATGAACGGTACTAACAAACGTGGTATTGATACACTCGGTCATAAGGATTAGACCTTTGAATGAGGTTGGTTATAGATGTCCATCATTATGAGATCAAAATGCTTTATGGTATACTTTACTTATTGACCCCGAATGGGTAAGATGTTTTTAAACCACTTTTTTTGAATGAATAGGAGGATTAACCATGGCAATCGTTAACGTTTCGGATCAAACCTTTGGTGCGGAAGTTGAAGAAAAAGGCACCGTATTGGTTGACTTCTGGGCACCCTGGTGCGGCCCATGTAAAATGATTGCTCCTGTCCTCGAGGAGCTTGACCAGGAGTTTGGCGACAGCCTGAAGATCGCTAAGCTGAATGTGGATGACAATCCAGAATCAGCATCGCGCTTTGGCGTCATGAGCATTCCAACCCTAATTGTATTCAAGGATGGACAGCCAGTTGATAAGGTTGTTGGCTTCCAATCTAAGGATGCACTAAAAAACGTGATTGCCCGCCATCAATAATTCGTGGTAATGAACAGCAGCAAGGTTAAGAACAGGAGGAGGAAGCCGGCAGCAACCGGGGGATGCCTCCTGTATTTTTATCTCTTTCAGAATGCATATAAATATTAAACAAGGTTCATTCTGGTTCCGCATCGGTAAACGCACGGCCCTACAGGACGCCGACAGGCGTTTATCCTTGTTTGTCCTATATTCCTTAGTTTTATCTTTGTGAGGTGGTTCATTGTGTTCGACATCATTCCCGATAATATTCGCCATAAGCTGGCGCTGCTTCCCGATCAGCCAGGTTGTTATATCATGAAGAATAAAGAAGACAATATTATCTATGTGGGCAAGGCCAAAGTATTAAAAAACCGGGTTCGTTCCTATTTCACTGGAAGTCATAATGCCAAAACACAGCGCTTGGTCAGTGAGATCAAGGACTTTGAATATATCGTTACGGCAAGCAACATGGAAGCCCTTATATTGGAATGCAACCTGATTAAGAAACACTCCCCGCGCTATAACGTTCTCCTGAAGGATGATAAGACATACCCCTACATTAAAGTGACCAATGAGGAGCATCCGCGGCTGGAGATTACCCGCAGGGTACTCAAGGATAAAGCTAACTATTATGGTCCTTACCCGAATGCGTATGCAGCCCGAGAAACCAAGAAGCTTCTGGATCGTCTGTACTCATTGCGAAAATGCCGTACGATACCGCCTAATGTATGCCTTTATTATCACATTGGGCAATGTGCTGCTCCTTGCGAATTCTCTGTTGCTCCTGATTTCTATCGAGGGATGATTCAGGATATCCATCGTTTCTTAAGCGGGGGGCATAGAGAGATTCGTCGGGAAATCGAGAAGAGGATGTTTGAGGCGGCAGAGAGCTTGGAGTTTGAGCGGGCTCGCGAGTTGCGGGACCAAATCTTGAATATCGATGCTGTGATTGAACAGCAGAAAATTACGACGAAGGTCAATGTCAACCGAGATGTATTTGGTTATGCCGTAGATAAAGGCTGGATGTGTGTCCAGGTATTATATATGCGCCAAGGCAAGATGATCGAACGTCATGCCTCGGTCTTCCCATTCTACGGGGAGGAATACGATGATTTTCTATCCTATGTTACACAGTATTATAGTGAGAACCCAGCACTTCCTAAGGAAGTCTTTCTACCTGAACCGGCGGCTGAATCCACCGCCCTGGATCAAGATGATTCCAGTGAGGAAGGCGCCGTTCGTAGTCGTAAGGACGTTGAGGAGACATTGGAGGCATGGCTGGGTATCAAGCTATACGTTCCTAGACGTGGTATTAAGCGGAAGCTGGTGGACATGGCTGTCAAGAATGCCCATGTTGCGTTAAATGAAAAGTTTCGCCTGATTGAGCGGGATGAAGAACGCACGGTCAAGGCAGTGGAAAATCTCGGCCGTTATTTAGGAACAGATACGATTCGTCGTATTGAGGCTTTTGATAACTCCAACATCCAGGGCAGCGATCCGGTCTCGGCTATGGTGGTTTTTATCGATGGCAAGCCGGAGCGCCGGGAATACCGCAAGTACAAAGTGCGTACAGTCCAAGGTCCCGATGACTACGAAACGATGCGTGAGGTCGTACGGCGGCGATACGAGCGAGTTCTAAAAGAAAACCTCCCATTGCCAGACCTTGTCGTCATCGACGGTGGCCGCGGTCAGATTTCCGCTGCGACTGAGGTGCTTGAGAATGAGCTTGGTTTATTTGTACCGGTTTGTGGACTTGTGAAGGATGCCAAGCACAAGACAGCCCAGTTAATGGCAGGAGATCCACCAGAGATTGTTCCACTCCCTAGGGACAGTCAGGAGTTCTATCTGCTACAACGGATTCAAGATGAGGTGCACCGATTCGCGATCACTTTCCATCGCGAGATCCGCGGTAAATCGATGACTGCCTCTCAGCTTGATGCAATTCCAGGTATTGGAGAGAAGCGACGCAAGCAGCTTCTCAAGCATTTTGGCTCGCTTAAGAAAATTAAAGAGGCCGGAATTGAAGATTTCCGACCTCTCGGTATTGGACTCAAGCTGGCACAAACCATCTTAACTGCTCTTAATACGGAGCATGTGGTTGGACCGGAGTCAACGGTTGATCTCTGCGCAGCCTCCGATGGAGAACCAGAATGATGAAGCCGACGAGATAAGGGGTCGCGATGTAGAATAGTCCAAGCAGAATACCCTGAGGGCTATGATCAGCGTACATGTTAGCGATGCTCATCAGGATGATGTCCATGGATACATGCGCGAAGATGGCTGTATAAAGGCCGTAGCGCAGGAAAACATAGCCAAAGATAATCCCTAGCGCAGCTACCTCAAAGAGTCGTGTATAGTTTGGATAGAAGGCATAGGTCGTATGACCAGCCGCCCAGATAAGAGTAGGGATGAGCACGGCAAGGAATCGATATACATGCTGGGAGACACCCCGACCTTGCGGTAGAATTTTGCGCATTAAGGCAATGCCAAAAAGGCGGAAGGTGATCTCCTCGCCAATCCCTGCATACCAGGCTAGTGATGGGAATAACCAAGGCCAATATAAATTAAAGGTGGATTGGGACGGATCATTGATAGCGAATGTATCAAAAGCGTTGTAGGCAAATAGGAACAGCAGCTGTTGCACACCCATGATAAAGAAGCAGAGCAGATAACCGCGACCCATACTTGAATAGACATGCTGACCGAAGTTAGCATCCTTGAAGCGCGGCCAAGGATTCCAGCCCCGCTCCCGCCACAATTGATCTCCGGATACCGCGTTCAGATACAAGGAAATACCTAGAATCGCATAGACGATCAGGTTAGAAATCAGTAAAACGGTTGGGGATAGAAACTCCATACCTTCTACGGGCATGCTTGCTGCCTGAGCAGGCAGACTGTTGTAGGAGTACAAGCTTATTGCGCCAAAAACGACAAGTGTAAACAGGATTCCGCGGGTAAAGCGGGCCTGTTTTCTTTTTACAATGACAAGGACTAAGGAAACAATACCTAGAATAAGCGCCACAGCAATATAGAGCGTAGCCATCAAGCCTGCACCTGTGTCCTGTTTAGCAAGCCAATCGACAAAATCCTGTGGAGGTTCGAAATGAGGAAGCAAGGTCAATACATGCCCATCCCTGATATTAATATTGATAACAAGAGGAGCTTTCCCAATTTTGTCTGTAGTACTGGTGAACCGGAATGTGGGTTTACCGTGGCCATTAGAACCATTGCCAGTTTTGTCTACAGTAAAATCTTCATACTTAAACCCAGCTTCCTGCAGGGCATTCTGGGCAACCTCTAAATCGCCTAAATAAACCTTTGAGGAGTCAACGGTTTCCCAACCGACTACCTTAGCTTCAGTCATGGATATTCGTACATAGGTGGTAGATCCGTCTCCGGTTGATAGCTTGACGCGCCAGAAATCTAAAGGAGCGATATGAGCATAATCTTTGTCAAATAGGTCATTTAACTCATATTTCGTTACATATGTACTCATCGCTTTATCATTCGAATATACAATTTCATCTGCTTTAGCAAGTTCTATGCCATATTCAGCTTGGTACCAATCGAGTGCTTTCTCACTAGCGGCTTGCATGGTTACAGAAGGCTTTGTTGTGACATCCAAACTCTCTTCCGTTTCAGAGCCATATAAACCGTTGGCTACAAAGTAAAGTATGATTCCTATAATGGCAAGAATAAACAAGTTGCGGTTAAACTTGAACAATACCAATGGGGTTCCTCCTTTAATTCCTTATAAAGCTTTTCAATCATTATAACCCGCTCCATCATCTGGAGTCTAATAGGTAAACAATCGAACATTTTACTGTAATAAGTAGACCCTCGTGTGGTAATAAGGATGTAGCAAGCGATCAATCCATACTTTTTGCAATAATAACTTATTTTTACGTGGAAGAGGTTCAAAATCACGGAATCCTAGCTTTGTAATGTTTGTCAGTTGGTTATATAATCATAAATAGTGCGGCTTTTTACGTGATATGGTTAGAAATAAGCGTTTTTTGAGAGGAGTCTAGGCATTGCTACGCAAATTACTCATTCGTATGACACCACCCCAGATACTGGTATTAGGCTTTGCCTTGATTATTTTTTTGGGCGGCTTCGTGCTTACACTTCCGGTCTCCTCGTCAATGGCAAGACCTACGGGGTTTATAGATGCCTTATTTACGGCAACCTCTGCTGTTTGTGTCACGGGGCTTGTTGTTGTTGATACAGGTTTACATTGGAGTGTATTCGGCAAGTGTGTTATTCTTGCCCTTATTCAAATTGGTGGGCTTGGATTTATGACAATGGCGACACTTATTATGCTTATCTTTAAGCGTCGCATCTCCCTTCGTGAACGTTTAATTCTGCAGGAAGCGCTCAACCAGAACGACATGGCAGGAATTGTTCGATTAATCCGCAAGGTATTGCTATATGCTCTTATTGTTGAGGGTACTGGCGCATTACTGCTTGCTATCCGCTTCTCTTTTGATATGGACTTTGGGCAGGCATTGTTCTTTGGGTTATTCCATGGGGTATCCATGTTTAATAATGCCGGGTTTGATCTGTTTGGGCCCCTTACAGGTCCGTTTAGTAGTTTGACGTCTTACGTTAACGATCCGCTTGTTAATATTGTGGTTATGTTACTCATTATTATTGGGGGTATTGGTTTTATCGTAATTGCTGATCTGCATGAATACCGGGTGAAGAAAAAGCTGTCTTTACATACCAAGATCGTATTGTCTACTACGGGTATTCTGATTTTTCTTGGAGCTTTGGTATTTTTTATTTTTGAATATACCAATCCCAATACTCTCCAGCCAATAAGTACTGGAGGTAAAATATGGGCATCCTTTTTTGCATCGGTCACACCCCGTACAGCAGGAGCCAATACAATCGATGTCGGATCCATGAGACAAGCCTCCCAATTTTTTACCATCATCCTGATGTTTATCGGGGCTTCCCCCGGATCAACAGGGGGCGGGATTAAGACGACCACGTTTGTTATTTTAATCGGGGCAATGATTGCTATGTTGCGTGGTAAAGAAGACATTGTTTTTTTCCGCAACCGGTTAGCTAAAGATCGGATCTACAAAGCGATTACGATGACAATCTTTGCTTTGATCCTGGTCGTGAGTGTTTCGATGATTTTGTCAATAACTGAGGATGTTCAATTCTTAAGAATCCTCTTCGAAGTAACGTCTGGATTCGGTACCGTTGGCCTTAGTATGGGATTAACACCTAATCTTTCACCCATTGGCAGAATTGCGATAATTATGATGATGTTCATTGGACGCCTTGGTCCCTTAACCCTTGCCTATGCATTGCAGCCCAAACCGGAAAAGGAACTATACCGTTACCCTGAAGGTAAAATTACGATCGGCTAATGAAGGAGAGATTTACAATGAGAAAAAATCAATTTGCGATCATCGGACTGGGGCGATTTGGGGCTAGCTTGGCACGTGAATTGCACCAGATGGGCTATGAAGTGCTTGGAATTGACCGGAGCGAAGAAAGAATTAATGAAATGACCCCCTACCTAACGCATGCCGTTGTAGCGGATTCCATTGATGAAGAGGTGCTTCGTTCGCTTGGATTACGCAATTTCGATTGTGCTGTTGTAGCGATAGGTGATGATATTCAAGCAAGCATTATGACAGCGATTCTACTAAAGGATATGGGTGTGAAAAAGGTTGTCGCCAAAGCACTCACCAATCTACATGGTAAGGTATTGCATAAAATTGGTGTCGACCGCGTAGTTTTTCCTGAACGTGATATGGGCATTCGGGTTGCTCATCAGCTTGGTACGCCAAACCTGCTTGATTATATCGAGCTATCGAGCGAATATACGATCGCTGAGCTTACTGCAACGACGGAAATTGCCGGGCATTCACTCCGTCAACTTGATACAAGAGCGCGGTACGGCTGCAGCATTGTTGCGATTTACAATAAGACTGGCGGTGTTGTTATCGCGCCGGCGGCTGAAGAATGTGTGCACATGAATGATATAATGGTCGTTATTGGAACAAATGCACAAATTGAGCAGTTTGAAGGCGCAATAAATACTTAATTAATCTTATTCTTAATGCTCTCACTACCATAGCTATGCTGTATAAATAAAGTTGAACAGCACAGATAGTAAGGAAAAGGCACCTAATGAGTGGACACTTAGACGAAAGTGTCCACTCATTAGGTGCCTTTTTGTACACTGGAATTAGCTTAG
>JACMJI010000014.1 GCA_014380705.1 Gorillibacterium sp.
AATGCTTTGGTTGCACCGGTTGGTTGGCCCTTCGTCATATAATACCCGTAAGACCAAACCTTGTATGACCCGTTAATCACATTTGTAGCCGTTGCTTCGACATCATTAATCTTAACCGCTTTAACGGTGCTGTCCACATAGACTAAGTCGATGTAACCTATTGCATTGGGAGTCGTGGCAACGTTAGTTTTCATATCACCGCTTGAGCCGACTTCCTTATAATTTTTATCCTTCTTGACTGTTTCCGTTCCACTTAATGCCTTCATCTGGAAATTAACGCGGGTACCGGAACCGAAAGCCCGATTGATTACAACGATATCGCCGCTTGCTCCCCCGACCTGGCTCCAGTTCGTAATCTTTCCTGTGAAGATGCCTTGCAGTTGCTCTGTTGTCAAAGTCGAAACGCCCACATTCTTGTTGATGATCGCTGCGAAGGGAATCACCGCTACTTTGTTAGCGACAAGCCCTGCAAAGGCTTTGAAGCCCGGGACATTCATGCTAGCATCCCAATCACATGCTCCTATATCAGCAATTCCTTTGTTAACAGCTTGTGGGCCCGTGACGGAACCTTTACCTGAAGCGGCAATTGATACACCAGGATTATTCTTAATAAATTCTTTTTTGGCTTGTAATGTTAAGGGAAGAAGTGCAGTAGAGCCATTGACTGTGATTTTGCCTTTAAGGGAAGATTTTGCTTCAACCCCAGTGGATATTGTCGCTAGAATAGCAATAGATAGAGCAAGTACGGATAATTTATGAAACCATTTCATTGTTTTTCACCTCTTCTAAAGTTTAACTGCTTCTTGTCCATTGAATTACTTCGTCAGATAAGTTACGCCTGCAGGGGTAATGATTGCAACTTTGCCATCAACAATCGTTGTGACATTTTTTCCATCCATCGTTAGGGAAAGATCACTCACTTCCAAATCGGTTGTTGTGACCATTGTTTTACTGCCGTCGGGTTTAACTAGGTACAGAACCGTTTGCCCTTTATCGTCAGTACTGCTAATGATTAAATCTCCCATTGCATTCAACCATGTGCTATCTGCATTAATTCCAGGTAGCAAAGCTGATGACTTGTTATCCGAGTCAACCACAGTCAGCACACCTATAACGCCTTCGCTATCTAGATCAATGCTGATATAAAGGGGGCGTCCGTCGGGTAGTAGCTGTGGAGCTAGCTTGTTATCCTTACCAACCGCACGTTCAACCGCTTTAGCATCCTTGACGGACAAGTCGAAGGAATTAAGTTTTGTTCCGGCTCCTGAATAGTCGATCGTCAGGGAGTCCTCTGTGCTGTCTGCATCATTTTTAGCTACTCCCGTTGCATTCACAAAATACAGTAGCTTCTTCTCATCCATAGAAACGCGTAGATCAGATTTAAAGTTTACCTTATCATCAACCAGCTTCGTGATCGTGCCGGTTTCTACATTGATTTTCGATATTTTCTCTTGGTTGTCACCCTGGATAAAATAGATCATTTTACCGTCTGCGGACCAGACAAGATCGGTTTTAACGGTGGTATCCGGGCTGATGAGTTGATTTCTTCCGTTGGTTATACGAATAAGTGTTAATTGTGCAGATTCGTTTAAGTAAACGCCATATTCTCCATTGGGGGAGAGAACAATTCCATCTGCGTTCCCTGAGTCGGTGAGTAAAGTGCTTCTACCTGTGTCTGCATCAATTATGTAAGTCATTTTATCACTTTCTCTTAGTGCAATAACTTTATTACCTGCAACCCATTGAGCATTTTCAAAACTTCCATCAAGTAGAGCATAGCTTAGAATCGCAGCTTTACCATTAACTTTTGTGAGGGTACCCCCTAAAGCTTCAACAAAGCTTTGCAGTTCCACATAAATGCGACCTGCTACATACGTAGGTGCTGTTATAAATGTCCGGGTTTCTCCATTCGCTGTATACATCGTTTGACCGGGTTTGATCATAACGGTACTCGTTGCAAAAAAGGAATTATTCAGAGAAACTGAAATTTCACCATCTACCTGCTTTAATTGTGCTCCTAAAGCATTAGCAAGATCTCGAATCGCATACAGCATTACTCCATTAACCTTAACTGTACGAACACCACTCGACTGTCCATCCACAAACAATTGATTTTGAACAGTTTGAAGGTCTTGAGATGCGGCATTTGCGAAAGCTGCGTTCGTCATAGGCACGATACTTGAAACTGAAGCGAATACTAAGGACGATGCTAATACGACTTTACTCCATTTTTTACTCATCTTCTCACCCAATCCTTCTGAATTATGTCCTGCTATCTATTATTCTCGCATTACATTGTTAACGATTTTTCATTTATTTGTAAATGAAGTGTTCGTTTTATTTTAAGAAATTGTAAAGGTTCGACGAAAGAAGGCACCGGTGCAAGCATCAATAACAGCTGCTTACCAGAATAAGAAAAAGATCGCACTCCACTTGGCCAAGACGGCTTAAGGGATGCGATCTTCTATATTTAACTATTAAATCTACTTCATCTTCTTATCCAATAATAATGCCTACTTCGTAATCCATTTAACGATTGTCAGACAAACATTTCTCAATCAAAGCCATCCGGATATACAAGCCATTCTGCGCTTGACGGAAGTAGGCAGCACGCGGGTCCTGATCTACATCAATTGAAATCTCTCCTGCTCGGGGAAGCGGATGGAGAATGATCGTGTCTGAGCGCATTGAGCCAAGAATATCACGATCGATGATATAGCGACCCTCTGCCTTGCGATATTCTTCGACTGATGGGAAGCGTTCCTTCTGAATTCGGGTCTGGTAAAGCACATCTACCTTATCTAGAATCTCCAACAGATTCTCCGTCTCCTCAAAAGCTACTCCTTGTTCCTCTAAATAATGTTTAACATAAGAGGGAAGCTTGACATTCTCGGGAGAGACATAATAAATTTTCACATTCCTGAAATTGGTCAGCATATAGCTGAGTGAATGAACCGTCCGCCCATAAGCTAAATCACCAATCATAGCAATGGATAACCCATCAATTTGACCGCGTTCCTTCTGAATCGAGTAAAGATCAAGCAACGCTTGCGTGGGATGCTCCCCTGCTCCATCACCGGCATTAATGATGGGAACACTTGCTACAGATGCAGCCCGCTCAGCAGCTCCAATATCTGTGTGACGCATAACGATCACATCACTATAGCCGGATACGATGCGAATGGTATCCTCTAGTGTCTCTCCTTTGATGGTTGAGGAGAATTGCGCTGCATTTTCTGTACCTATCACGCGACCGCCGAGCCGATTCATCGCCGATTCAAAGGATAAACGGGTACGTGTGCTTGCCTCGAAGAACAAAGACGTCATAATTTTGTTGAAAAAATAAGGATTTTGATTCCAGTTCCTGGGGTCCTCCATACGGGACGCTTCAGCAAATAGCTCTTCGAGTGTGGAACGATTAAATTGTTTGGCTCCTAATACGTGATAAAGGGAGGTCATCTTATCTTCCTTTCTGTTAACTTTCCTTCGGTAAATCACGTGATTTTATAGCGCTATTTAACGAATAAATCTTAACACAGCTATTTCTTGCTGCTTTTAAAAGCTTCAACATAGGCACGGGATTTTTCCTTAACCAAGGAATAATTCTTCTGTTTAATGGCTTCCTTTGTTAGATCGGAACCGATTCCCACAGCGAAGGCACCTGCTTTAACCCATTCAGCCAGGTTGTCGAGGGAAACGCCGCCCGTTGGCATGATATTGGCTTGAGGCAATGGTCCTTTGATGCTGGGGATAACAGCTGGAGAATATAGGTTGCCTGGAAACAGTTTGACCACATCAACACCAAGCTCAAGGGCAGTTTGAATTTCTAGAACTGTCATCGTTCCCGGCATAATCGGAACCCGATAACGATTACAAAGCTTTACGGTCTCAGGGTTAAGACATGGAGCAACGACAAACTCTGCTCCTGCCAGAATGGTTGCTCTAGCTGTTTCTGGGTCAAGGACCGTACCTGAGCCGATCACAGCAAAGCGCTCGTCGTCAGGGCTGACTGAACTGGAATATTCTCTAGCAAGCGTACTAATCGCTTCAAGAGCACCCGGAACTGTCATCGTAACTTCAATAATTTTGATTCCACCGGCAATCGCTTCCTTAGCAATCGCTATTACTTCCTCTGGGGAGTCACCTCTAAGTACAGCGACTACACCATGATCGGCAATCTGTTGTAACAAACGAATCTTCTTCATTAAAGATGCACCTTTCCACTAAGGCTTTGCCTCATTGATGTTGTTTCGTCTTCATGATTCTATACCAAAAAGCGATTCATGTCTTCCCTAGAAATGAAATGCTGTCTCATGGTACAAAATAAAAGCGTAAAATATTAACCAAATGCTTAACATGTTATAGTGGATTGGTGAAAGACAATTGACAGTAATGAATAAACAACAGCCTTGAGGTGATTGCTTTGAATCGGAATCAAGTTTTTGCATTAAATAAAAAATATTTTATGATCGCAGGGCTGCTTACCGCGTTAGCCTTGCTTTTCGGTTGCACAAATCACAGCACTCCAGGTGCTAATGGATCGATCGGACCCACCTACTCGCCATATGCCTCCGCAAACACTGGGGCTAGCCCTATTGCAAGCCTAGCAGCTTCTTCTGTAGCAGTTACTGCTTCCCCGTCACCTATAGCTACACCTAACCCTGAGGCAACGCCAAGCCCCTCCACGTCCCTGATAGGACAATTAGAGCAGCAAATAAATAAGCTCACATTAAAGGAGAAGATTGGACAGCTTGTATTGGTAGGTATGGAGGGGACTATAGCTGGTGAGGATGACAGAAATCTAATTCAGTCTCGTAAGGTAGGCGGCATCATCTTCTTTAAACCAAATCTCATAAACAAAGGACAGACGGTTAAGCTGATAAATGATTTAAAACAGCTTAATTTGAATAATCCCATCCCCCTCTGGCTTAGTGTTGACGAGGAAGGAGGACGTGTAACCCGGCTGCCAGCTGAATTCGCCAAACTGCCTACAAGTCAAAGTATTGGACTCGTAAATAATCTCTCCTATTCTCGTCAAGTTGGAAGCTTGATCGGTCAAGAGCTTCATTCAGTGGGTATGAATATGGACTTCGCTCCAGTCATGGATGTAAATAGTAATCCTAACAACCCTGTAATAGGGGATCGCTCCTTTGGTGATCAGCCAGACATTGTGAGCAGGCTCGGAATCCAAACCATGAAAGGGCTTCAATCAGAGAATGTAGCTTCTGTAATCAAACACTTTCCCGGACATGGAGATACCTCTGTTGACTCACATATCGGACTCCCTGTTGTTCAACATGATCTGGATCGTTTGCGCAGTCTAGAGTTGATTCCTTACGCCAGGGCAATTGAACAAGGAGCCGATGCCATTATGGTGGCTCATATTCTGCTGCCCAAGCTGGATGATAATCATCCTGCCTCCTTCTCTAAGCCCATCATTACGGGTTTGCTCCGGGAGGAGCTTGGCTTTGATGGCGTAGTCATGACCGATGATATGACGATGGGAGCCGTTGCTGAGCATTATAATCTAGGTGATGCTGCCGTTCATTCCATTCTGGCAGGAGCCGATATCGTCCTCGTCTGCCATGATTATGCGAAAGAAAATGCGGTTTTATCCGCTCTTACTAAAGCCGTATCCGACGGAAGAATTACAGAAAAACGCCTAAACGAAAGCGTTATGCGCATTCTACTGCTAAAGAATAAATATGAGGTAAATGGGAGCAAGGTGAACGTTCCAGATCTAACTCAATTAAATACGAAAATTCATGATCTTGTGCAACAATATCAATAACGTCTTTGGTTACTGGGCAGCCTGATTTCACATCTATTTCAGATGTTTTTACCCAATTTTAATCCTTTGTTGACCCTGTCTAAGGTTCAGTGATAAGATAGTAAAAATTTACCCATTAAAGGACGGAGACATGTCATTATGGCTATGTATTATCTGGAACCATCCCGTACATTTAGCGAATTCCTGTTGATCCCTAATCTTACAACGAAGGAATGTACACCCGCGAATGTCAATTTGCAGACGCCAATCGTGAAATTTGCCAAGGGAGAGAAGCCTGCCATTTCCCTTAATATCCCATTCTCCTCAGCTGTTATGCAGGCTGTTTCTGATGATACGATGGCCATTGCACTCGCGCGAAGCGGAGGGATCTCCTTCATCTTCGGCTCACAGACCATTGAAGAAGAAGCAGAAATGGTTCGCAACGTAAAAAAATACAAATCTGGCTTTGTTGAAAGCCGCTCAAACCTTACTCCCCAACACACCTTACAGGATGTATTGGAGCTAAAGGTGCGAACAGGCCACTCTACAGTTGCCATCACAGATGATGGAACACCAAAAGGCAGGTTGCTTGGTATCGTCACTGGTCGAGATTATCGGACAAGCCGCGATGAGTTGGATATGCGGGTCGAACAGTTCATGACTCCTTTCTCTTCTCTCATCTATGGAACGTCTGGTATCACACTGACCGAGGCGAATGATATTATCTGGTCGCGTAAATTAAACTGTCTGCCTGTCATTGATGAGAATCAGCAGCTTGAGTATCTTGTCTTCCGCAAGGACTATGATGAGCATAAAGGCAATCCTCTTCAGCTTCTAGATGCCAACAAGAGTTACATTGCAGGAGCTGGAATTAATACGAAGGATTACCGTGACCGTGTCCCCGCTTTGGTTGCTGCAGGCGCGGACGTGCTTGTAATCGACTCCTCCGATGGTTACACCGAGTATCAACGGGAAACCATTCAGTATGTCAAAGAGAATTTTGATATTAAAATTGGTGCTGGGAACGTAGTTGACCGTGAAGGTTTCCTATATTTGGTTGAAGCAGGGGCTGATTTTGTTAAGGTAGGTATCGGCGGGGGTTCCATTTGTATTACTCGGGAACAAAAAGGGATCGGACGCGGGCAAGCATCATCTGTCATTGAAGTCGCTAAAGCGCGGGACGAATATTATGAGGAAACAGGCATCTATGTCCCGATTTGTTCAGACGGCGGGATCGTACATGATTATCACATAACGCTTGCTCTGGCGATGGGTGCAGACTTTGTGATGATGGGCCGGTACTTTGCCCGATTTGACGAAAGTCCTACCCGGAAGCTGAAGATTGGCAACAATTTCGTTAAAGAAATTTGGGGCGAAGGCTCCAATCGCGCGCGGAACTGGCAGCGATATGATAGCGGCGGCAAGCAAAGCCTCATGTTCGAGGAGGGGGTGGACTCTTATGTTCCTTACGCAGGGGGGCTAAGGGAAAATCTCGAGCTATCAATCGGTAAAATCAAATCGACTATGTGCAACTGTGGAGCTACATCCATTGCAGAGCTTCAGCAAAAAGCAAGGATCACACTTATCTCTGCAACCAGTCTTACAGAGGGTGGAGCGCATGATGTAATTCAGAAGGAAAGCAGCCTTTCAGCGGAGTAATCCCAACATGGTCAGCCATAAATAAAGCCCGCCTCTCGGAATTTCTGGGACGGGCTTTTCTGTGGCTAGTTGACATTGTTATCTATGCCTGAACGGCCTCCAGCCATGCTTTGGCTATCAGGGCTTGGCCAGAACGGGTCGGATGCACTCCATCCTCTGCCCAATAAAGGGGATCAACTTTTGTAGATGCAGTCGCAAACATCCCATCTAGCGGGACATATAGTGCTTGAAATTCCCGGGCCAAGGCGCGAACCGCTTGAATTTTGGGATCCAGATCCTCTCTCCACATCAAACGATCTTGTGATGTAGGCAGAACAAACGGCTCAAGCAAAATAAAGTTTGCATCCGTGTGATCCTTGGTCCGCTGAAGCAGCTTACGGTATCCTTCATAATACTGCTCCGTTGAAGTCGGATCATTATCATCATATTTACGCCATGTTTCATTGATCCCAATCAGGATTGAAACCCATGTGGGCGACAGACGAAGACAATCCTCTTCCCAACGTTCCTGTAGATCCACAACACGGTTTCCGCCAATCCCACGATTCAGAAAGGTTATGCCTCGATCTGGATAAGTGCAGCCTATTTCAGCGGCAATAAAATTAGCATAACCCACACCTAAATTTTCATTATTTCCACGTTCTCTACCACAGTCGGTGACGCTATCCCCTTGAAATAATACGATTGCGTTTGGTTCGAGTTTGATCATTTTACTTTGCATCTCCTTGTTTAGGGTCAAAAACGGTTTTATCTTTATTCTACAGAAATCATCTCACTCCTGCTGGTAAAATATAATAGAATACTCATTTTTGCTTGGGTGAATCCCTCTTTTACGAAAAGACCACGGTATGATACAATTTGCAAAAGTCTTTTTCATTCGTATAACTTCAGTACCAGATAGAGAGAGAGATGAAGATCAACATGGATTTACGAAAGCTGCGTCTAGACGATCCAACGAGTGGGCCATTCAGCGAAGAACGCGAGGAATTTGAGCGGGATTACGCAAGGCTCATTCAATCTCCTGCTTTCCGCAGACTTCAAGGAAAATCGCAAGTGTTTGGAGCAGGCTCTGGTGATTACTATCGCACAAGGCTCACTCATTCGCTGGAGGTATCTCAGATCGCTCGTGAGGCTGCTCGTCGTTTAGGAGAGCAGTACCCTTTATTGGCACGCCGAGAGCATCCAGGACTCATGCTGGAGCAAGCTGTTGTGGAGTGTGCCTCACTTGCACATGATCTGGGCCACCCTCCCTTTGGACATAAAGGAGAAGAAGTTCTGAACGATCTACTCATGAAGCAGTTCGATCTTAAATATGAAGGAAATGCACAAAACTTTCGTATTCTGATGTTTCTAGAAAAACGTTCCGGCAGTGGCAGTGGACTTGATCTAAGTGCAGCCGTTTTACTGGCAATAAATAAATACCCGTATAATCTGGAAGAGCCAAATCGCCTTAAAGGGGTATACGGAACAGAATGGGATGCCATTAAAGAGTTGCGCAGCCAGTGGCAGATTCCTGCAGGCTGCTCGACTTTGGAAGCGCAACTGATGGATTTGTGTGACGACATCGCCTACTCTACCCATGATATTGAGGATGGCATTCGTGCGGGGAAGATTCAGATGAACCGTACTTTTTTCGAGGATGAGTGGCTAGCTGAACATTTAGTTAAGGAGATCATTGATGATGCCGGGAATTTAGAAGTGGGCTGGGCTCAGGTCGACGTGAAGGCAATGGTTAAGCGTGTACTCGCTGAATATTTGGAACAGTGGAACGAGGTGTTTACCCTAAGTGGCCATGAATCCTCCCGAGCCCGCAGGGAGATGAAAGCTCGTTGGGTGAGTGCCTTTGCAGGCAGAGTAGGCATTATCGATGACCCGGTGAAGGGCTGGAAAAAGGTGACCTTCGTTCGTGAAGGACAGCAGGATTTCGAGTTGCTGCGGACGATGGAAATCTTGAAGAAGCTGGCATGGGTTACCTTGATTAAGGATTTTCGTGTGCAGCGGCTACAAATGCGCAATGAAATCATGATCAGACGGCTCTGGGACAGCTTCATCATCCCGGATTCTGGTCGTCGGATCATTCCGCCAGACTGGATTGAGAATTACGAGCGTCATAAAGCCAACTGGCCTTGGCCGCGTTTTGTCGGGGACTATATCTCGGGTATGACAGATGCCTATGCCGAGAAGGTTTACTCCGAGCTTTTTGCAAACAAGTCTGGTTCAATCTATGAGATGGATTAATGAAACGAGATGCTACTGCGTTCCTTGCGAATGAGAATAAAATAAACGAAACTCTTTGCACGCTGTAACGGTTGAACGTCACATTATGGGTTTCTTTTTTGAAAACGCAGCGTCCTTTGATGCCGTGCGTTTACCGATGCAAAATCAGAACGAACCTTAACTAATCGTTATACATTCTGATTAAGTAAGAAAAACGAACGATGCTCAATAATGAACATAACTCGTCAAAAGTATCGGAAAGTCGGGTGAAGCATAGTCGCAATCAAGTGGGGGGGGATTTTGGGCCAGAGCCAGAGGCTTATTGGAAAGTGTTAACTATTATGATAAATCGGCACATCTGCGAATCCCGATTGGTTTTGCTTGATCGGGGATTAAAAACAGACTGTACCAGTTGGAATTCAATTCCACAGGTACAGTCTGTTTTATTATTTGTTGGCGAACATTCCCTGGGAGTCAGTTTGAATTATCCATGTTTAGTCTATAGCTCCGGACCCTTTCCTTGCTTCATAATCCGAACGTAATATCCCCATCCTGATGTCGTCCTTAGCTGTTCATTTTCTTAATCGATTGAAGGTTACCAGGAAGGTTTTGATTTCATAG
>JACMJI010000166.1 GCA_014380705.1 Gorillibacterium sp.
AAACAAAAGCGAACACTTCGTTTTTCCACCATCTACTCTTGTTCCTCTGGTGATCACCATGGTTTTAAAGAAGACCGTCGTGTTAAGTCACACGACGGTCTTTGCTTTCTTTGAGACTGGAAATAGCTTACACAGTTGACGCTTCCGATCTAAAGCAATGCATGTCAAAATTTCGCGGTAAATATTACCTTAGATATTATAGGTAACAGAGCTTTTGCTTAGCGAATCTGGAGCTGTTTTTGAAGAAACTTCCTGAGGCTCAGGTCGATCGATGACCTCTCCACGCGCTGTACTAATCAAAGCTAGTAAAGGTTCGGATTCTATGCCTAGGATTTGCGCACATTGTTCCTTCGTAATCATTCCTTTTCTGTAAGCATCAATAACCAACCTTTTATCCAAGCGTCCCACCTCCTGCGGAAATATATCCACTCTTAGCGTTGACCGGAAGGTTTACAAATATGCTTCATTCTACTTATGTGCCATTTTCCGGTAAAAAAATGTATCCGCAAGCTCTAGTTCATAACGGCTTGGGGTGAAAATCTGCTCGGTGCTGCCTACAAAGAGCAACCCCCCTGGCTTAAGTGCGGTCGCAAATTTCTGGTACAGCTTGTTCTTCGCCTCTTCGGTAAAATAAATCATGACGTTACGACACACGATCAGATCGAAATCATTATCAAATGTATCAGCTAACAAATCTTGCTTTCTAAATTGGATAAAGGTTTTTAGTTCGGGTGATATATGAAATAGTGAAGCTTCTTCACGAAAATAAGTACGCATAAAGACGGGAGGCACATCGCGGATCGATCGATCCATATAAACGCCTTGCTTTGCTTTTTCCAGAACTATCTCGTCAAGGTCGGTTGCTAGTATCGTGCTATTTGGGAGAATTCCCTGCTCCTTCATTATCATTGCAAGGGTGTAAGGTTCTTCACCTGTTGAGCAAGCGGCACTCCATACTTTTAACCGTTTGTTGGTAGCTGACATTTCAGGCAAGAATCTATCCTTTAATAACTCCCAACGGTTTGGATTGCGCCAAAACTCCGATACATTAATGGTCATGCGATCAAGAAATTCGTAAAGAAGCTTCTTATCCTTAGCCATTGCTGTAAAATAAGTTTCAAAAGTAGTAAAGCCAAGTTTGATTCGGAGGGTAGTTAACCGCCGTTTCATTTGTGCTTCTTTATATTGCGTTAGATCAATCCCCGTTAAATCCTTTATACTTTTTATAAAACGCAAGAAATCAAGATCACTGCTTTCCAACTTTGTACCCCCCGATTTATAGTCCAGACCATTCATTTTAGGATGGAAAGTCCAGTTTGTGAACACTAAGATCAAGGACAAAACGATTTATCGCTATCCGTTGATCGTTGAAGAAGTTTTATAAGGGGAAGCGCAACAATTTAAATCCAAACGGATATATCCTTCTTATAGTTCAGCATCTCTTCCGGCTTAAAATACATTGGAATTTCTCGTTCAGCACTTTCCGGAGAATCTGACCCGTGGATTAGATTATAATTGGTGTGCACCGAATAATCGCCTCGAATCGTCCCTGCTAATGCTTCAAACGGGTCAGTTTTACCCATCATAGCTCGGCTGAGGGCAATCACACGCTCCCCCTCCCATACCATGGCAAAAATAGGACCTGAAGTAATAAAGGTAATCAACCGCTCATAAAACGGCTTTCCTACATGCTCGGCGTAATGAGTTTCCGCCGTCTCCCGTGAAATAAGCATCAATTTAGCTCCTGCTAGCAAGAACCCTTTTCGCTCGAATCTGTGGACAATTTCCCCAATGAGCCCTCTTTGCACACCATCTGGTTTCACCATCAAAAATGTTCGCTCCACTGATTGCCACCTCTTTCGGGATTTGAGAGAGACTTTTGAGAGTCTAATTAAACATTACAATAGAAAAACACATAACTTAAAACATAAGAGTATGGCTTTTACCCGCTTGTTAGAACGATGAACTAATAGGTTCGCTCGCCCACAAAGCGGGCGAGACCTGTCAAATCTCTCCTTGCCTGAATATCAGGTAGGATGCTCAGGTCCTCTATCGCTTTGGCGATATAGCGGCTCGCGATCTCCTCTGCCTTATGTAAGCCAGAACATTCACGAACCATTTGAAGAAACCTTGCTACATCTGTTTGGCCATCCGCTTGACGAATACGCTCAATCTCTTCAAGCAGCGGGACGGCGAGCTTCTGCTCCCGAAGAGCAAGCAATACCGGTAGGGTTAAATTCCCTTGTCGAATATCACTGCCCGGAGGCTTGCCAATCTGCTCCTCCGTTCCGCATAAATCGAGTAGATCATCACGAATTTGAAAAGCCATACCCACATTATAACCGTAAGAATATAATCTCCGAGAGATCTCCAGAGGCGCTCCCGCAGCGATAGCCCCTAGCTGGCAGCTAATCGCAATGAGTAAGGCCGTCTTTCGCTTAATCCGTAATAGATAATCGCGGACCGTTTGCTTCGTCTGAAAGAAGAATCGAATCTGCTCCATTTCACCGATACTCATCTCCACGATGGCATCTGACATGATCTGATGGATCAATGGTTGATCAAACCGAGTGATCACGCCAAGAGCTTCGGCAAAAATGTAATCGCCGGTATACATTGCAATTTTATTATCCCACTTGGACTTGACGGTGAGTTGGCCGCGTCTCGTATTTGCATCATCGATCACATCATCATGAACCAAAGAAGCCATATGAATCAGCTCCATTGATACAGCAATGTCTCTCATCGGTTCCAGTTGGTATTCCCCAAACTGACCGGATAAAAGCACAAAAATCGGTCGAATCCGTTTCCCACCCGCTTTAAGGAGATGCATGGAGGTTTGACGCATTAAGGGATGGTCAGAATCCATTGATTTTTCCAATTCTTTCTCAATATAATTCATGTCTTTCTTTATTCTTGCGTAAATATCAATAAGTTTCATAGTTTCACCTGTATGACGGAATGTCTTGCCATATATCGATGTGCACAGGACGGTCCAGAAGTCTCAGCTCAAATGCACGGTCATAATAAAATTGTAGTCCTGCCCATTGCTTGGGACCAAAATCAAAACACAGATCATCAAAATAACTCCGCCAAAACTCCGTTGTACCACCGATCGTCTGCACGGCATGGGATATCATTGGAGAAGGTTCGGCAAGTCCTTGCAGCTTGCTATCCTTAAAAGCCTTGAAGACTTCTGAGATGAGCTCGCCATGTTGCTCCAGTGCTTGCTTCCGTATGGCCCACACCGCAAAGGACATCCACTTACCTGTTAAACGATGCCACCATTCACCCAAGTCTGTAACCTGAAGCTCTGGGTTGGTCCAATATGCCCTAATTGCATCATCCCCGATAAGAAGTACGGCATCCTCATCATCGCGCATAAAACTAAGATTTGGCCGATCGTAACGATATTGTGGTTCTCCGCCGAACTGGTCATGAAATAATATTCGGAGCAGGTTGGCAGATGAAGCAGACGTGGTAGGAAGCATGATCTTGCCGTCTTTGATTTGCTCCAAGGGTTTTTTATGGAAAAGAAGTATGGAGTTAACCTTACCCAAGGCGCTAACAGAAAGCTCTGGAAAAAGCACATATTCATCAAAATGCTGCCCGTAAGCAAACGAAGATATCGGTCCCATATCAATTTGACCTGCAGCCATTGCCTCATTGAGTGATGAGGGTACCTGAGTTACCATTTTAATTCGTCCCGTGAATTGGTTAACAGGGAAGTGATGATAGATAGGCCATACATTAGTGAAATTGATCCTTCCAATCCGGAGTTCACCTATGCTCATTGATTCTAATCCCCCCATCTTCGGTACAAATCATGAGCGATATGCATGGAGTCCAGTACGCGACCCACCATAAAATCGGTCAATTCTTCGAGCGAAACAGGTTTATGGTAGAACGCGGGCATAGCAGGTATGATCATTGTCCCCATTCGCGAAAGCTTCAGCATATTCTCCAGATGAATGGCGGATAACGGCGACTCCCGTGGCACAACCAGTAGTCTTCGCCCCTCTTTAAGTATGACGTCCGCTGCCCGCTCCAGCAGGTTGCCGGATGCGCCTTGTGCAATACCTGACAGTGTGCCCATTGAGCAAGGAATGATAACCATCCCCTCCGTTTGAAAGGACCCACTAGCAATGGTTGCGCCGATATCTTGAATGGGATGATAAGTGAGACCATTTGTTGCAGAACTGAAATGCTTAACAAGCATGTCTTTGCGCTTTGAAGCCTGCCAATCAAGTTCATCCTGTAGTACTCGCCAGCCCGCTTCTGTAATAACTAAATGTACTTTATGCCCTGCTGCTAGTAAAAACTGAACTAAC
>JACMJI010000167.1 GCA_014380705.1 Gorillibacterium sp.
CATAGTTAATGCCGTTAAACAGTTTACGTTCACCAAATGTTTCGCTTATTTAAGGCGAAAAGAGCCTGTTGAATGCTCATACAGGCTCTTTCTATTTAATCTTTTGCTTGGACAAGCTTAAGGTTAAATCATTCTACTGATTTTAATGCTTCAATCATATCAATCCGCTTTAGCTTCGCATGCATGGTTAACATAACAATACTTGCGAACAGTAGGGTTAGGGATGCCGCATAAACAAAGCTCAGCCATTTGATGATGGGGCTAAACATCATCGCATCTACTTCTGATGTGATGAGTACAAATCGATGTAAGATTATACCCAGGAAACTCCCCGCTATAATCCCCAACAAGCTTAAAATGATGTTCTCTCGATAAATATAGAGTGTAACTTCTTTATCGTAGAAACCCAGAACTTTAATTGTTGATAGCTCGCGAATTCGTTCGGATACGTTAATATTTGTCAGATTATACAGCACAACAAATGCTAAAGCTGCAGCTGAAACAATCAGTACAATGACGACGATATTCATACTATCCATCGTCTCGTCAAACGCATGACCTACACCACTCGTGAAGCTTACGATCGCAACCCGTTCATTTTGCGTCAGCTTTTCACCAAAGGCATCCTCCCATTCTTGACTCACGTCATTTGTGGTTAGCAGCTGGGTATTATAGGCTGGGGTTTTGTTGAAGGTTGTTTCATAATACATTGGCGTCATGTAAATATAGTGCCTTGCATAATTCTCTGTAATGCCTGCAACCTTGATTTCAAAGCGTTCATTATCATTATTCTTAACGGTTAAGGTACTGCCTGCATGCAACCCATATAGCTTTGCAAGCTTCTCCGTTATAATTGCGCCTTGATCCGATAATGGCTTCTTTGCTCCGGTTCTCCGATCCTTTAATACCACAAACTGATCGAAGCCTGAAGTCGTTTCGGGTACGAATAGGGTGACCTCTTGATCATTTACCGCTTTTTCATTGGCAATGACTGCATCCTGAGCAACGTTTAATGTTCCTGTTATATTCGTGGTGTCTGCTATTAATTGATCATAATCTACTTTAAGTTGTTCCGAACGTTCCTCATGAAAAGCAATGAGCGCATTGTATTTCATAATTTCACTGAACTGTATGCCCGCTATATCCCCAATAGAATCCTTTAACCCAAAGCCGGTTAGGATAAGCGCTGTACAGCCTGCCACACCAAATACAGTCATGAACATCCGCTGCTTATAACGGAAAAGATTCCGCGCTGTAACCTTCTGCACGAAGCTAAGTCTTTTCCAGAAGAATGGTATACGCTCTAACAGAATCCGTTGCCCGCTTTTTGGTGATTTGGGTCGCATGAGGACAGAAGCGTTACTTCTTAGCTCTACTCGCGTGGCAATAATAGCTGTCATTGTTGTACACAGGAGCGCAACTGCAATGGAAATAGCTGAATAACTAAAGTAAAAATCCGTTCGAATCGGAGGTAAATTGTACAATGCTCCATAAGCGTTATAAATAATCGTCGGAAAAAGCGTAAAGCCAATACCGAGCCCCAAAGCTGCTGCAGTAATGCTAGCTAATGAGCCATATACTATAAATTTTAGAATAATATCCCAATTGCTGTAGCCTAAAGCTTTTAAGGTGCCGATCTGCAAACGCTGCTCCTCAACCATCCGGGTCATGGTGGTTAAGCTAACCAAGGCAGCAATAAGGAAGAAAAAGACCGGAAAGGCCGTAGCAATGGAAGCTAAACGAGCTGCATTATCACTAAATTCGTTATAACCTGGGTTGATGCTTCGATCGAAAACAAAAAATTTAGGCGTAGGGACCTCTGCAACCTTTTGCTTTCCCTCTGGCTTTATTGCTGCTGCATTTTCCTTCCATTGATCCATCATCGCTTGCTCTACTGTTACTCTATGGTTCTCAATAAGCTGATCATATGCATCGGTGTAGGCCTTCTCATCTACTGTATCCGTAAAGCTAAGATAGGCTTCTGTATATACCGGTAGGTTAAAATCCTCTTCAAGAATGACGACAAACGCATCTGACGTACCTTTTCCAATACTACTGCTGCTGCGGCTATGATTCTCAATAAATTGCGGGCTTTTAACTGTTCCTACTACTTGATAACGGAGTGTTTTAAAGCTAGTCGTTAAATCCATAGCTGCATCTTTGCTGGTAAAAGTTATGGTATCACCTAAATGGTAGGAAGCGATCATGTTTGCTTTATCATCAATGGCAATCTCTCCAGATCGTTCAGGGAGTCTGCCTGAAGTAATCTGATATTGATTGAGCCTATGCGTGTTATTGTAAGAAAAAACTTTGGCAATTAAGCCCTTCTCGTCTATAAAAGTATCCGCTGTGTACCCTGCTTCAATCTCCTTAACGCCTGGCACGTTTTTTAGGGCAGCAATATGTTCCATCGTTAAGCCATGGGTCGACTGAACCTTCAGATCCATTAACTGATGCTCTACAAAATAACGGTCCGCAGTGGTCAGCATATCTGGACCGGTCGCTTTAATTCCAGCAAAGAAGCAGACACCAAGAGAAATGATCGCGAGGATGGAGAGGAACCTTGCTTTCGTACGCCAAATTTCACGGAATATATCTTTCCATAATGCTTTTTTCTTCAATTTTATTAGCTCCCTACCACTCAATGTCATGAACAGCTATCGGATGAGGATTCTGTACTATTCTACGTACCTTGGCATTGTTGATTTCAATTACGCGATCCGCCATTGGAGCAATCGCTAGGTTATGTGTAATGACAATAACGGTTGTTCCCGTCTGACGACAGGTGTCCTGTAGCAATTTGAGTACTTGTTTCCCTGTGTTGTAATCAAGCGCACCCGTTGGTTCGTCACATAACAGTAATTTGGGCTGCTTGGCCAGGGCTCTGGCAATCGCCACACGCTGTTGTTCTCCACCGGAAAGCTGAGCAGGAAAGTTATTTAAGCGCTCGCCAAGTCCAACATCATGAAGTACCTTCTCCGCGTCCAGCGCATGAGGGGAAATTTGGGAGGCAAGCTCTACATTCTCAAGTGTCGTTAAGTTCGGTACCAAATTATAGAATTGGAAAACAAACCCGACATCGTTCCGCCGGTACTGCGTCAGTTCTTTGCTGCTGAAGCGAGCGATATCTGTCTCATCCACAATAACCTGACCCTCATCCGCTTTATCCATTCCACCTAAAATATTTAAAACCGTGGATTTGCCCGCGCCACTCGGACCGACAATAATAGCAAATTCACCTTTTTCAATTTCAAAGCTCACCCCATCATTAGCAACAATCGTGGTTTCACCCATTTTATAACGTTTATATGCATCTTTAATCGTCACAAATGCCATTGCTTCCATTCCACTCCGATCCTGTTTCCTCTATATAAGTCGCTTAAATAGTTTATCACAAAAAGTCAAAACGGTATAAGACCAAGACGGTCTCTATAAGAAACCTTAAGCCCTAATAAAGGAACTTATTAGGCATTGGCACATATGCTGACTCTATATAACACAAATATTGGAGGTCATTAAATCTATGTATGGGATATACCCAAATTGGTATCGGCCTGCCTTCAACCCCCTATGGTCAACAACAACTGAACAAGCTATAGGATTGATGATGGAAGCCGTTCAGGGAGAAAGAGCGGATGAACTCTTCTACGATGAATTAATTAAGCTTGCCCCTAACCGTGAACAAGCTTCAATCATTACCTCGATTCGTAATGATGAACGGGGGCATAACCAAATGTTTCGACAAATGTATCAGAAGCTTACGGGTCGCGAAATAACTGGAATGAATCATGAGGATCATAAACCTGTAAAAACCTACATCGATGGTTTACAGCAAGCTCTTATGGGTGAGCTAGCAGCTGTGGAGAAATATCGTAGAATATGGTTTGGTCTACCCGAAGGGATTTATCGAGACACTTTGTATGGAATCATCCTTGATGAATTAAAGCATGCAAGTAAATATAATTACTTAATCACATTAAACCTTACGGCTAGATTGGATTAATCTATTCTTGTGAAACGTCAAAAAGACTGCATCGTATGCAGTCTTTTCAGGCTGCTTAAGAAACCAGCGACGTTACGAATTTGAACTGTCGGTTTTGGGCGCGCTTGAAATGGCATCCTCTGATTAGAGGAAGGGTACGATGCCATTTCAAAGGCGCCGCGTAAACGCTACACTAGGGCACCAAATTCTCCACTTCGGGTTTCTTAAGCAGCCTTTTTTTGTTTATCTATTATTTCAGAGGGTCAATACCTGTTTTCCGTCTGTAAGGCAAAATCCACAGCTTTTTTGGCATGTAAGAAAGTAGTATCGAATAGAGGAACAGAAGCATCCTCGGGTTTAACAAGAAGGGAGATCTCTGTGCAGCCAAGAATGATTCCCTCGGCCCCTGCTACAACCATGAGATTCATGATGTGTATGAATTGATCCCGTGAAATAGACTGGATATTCCCCTTACATAATTCCTCGTAAATAACACGATGTACTATTTCTCGGTTTTTCTCATCCGGTATAATCACTTCAAGACCATTCTTCTCAAGCACCCCTCGGTAAAATTCCTGTTCCATCGTAAACCTTGTACCAAGGAGGCCTACCCTTCTCAGCTTTTTATGTTGTATCTCCTCGACAGCAGCTTGAGCGATATGAAGAAAAGGAATATGTATGGAGCTTGTAATTTCCTCAGCCAACCGATGCATCGTATTCGTACACAGAACAAGAGCATCGGCACCCGCATTCTCAAGCGAAAGAGCAGCATTTACGAGGATCTTACCGGCATCCTGCCAGCGCCCCTCCTGTTGGCATTGTTCGATTTCAGCAAAATTTACACTATATAGGATGCATTTTGCCGAATTCTGTCCACCTAGACGCTGTTGAACCAGTTCGTTCATCATACGATAATATTCCGCTGACGAATTCCAGCTCATTCCACCAAGCAGCCCAATTGTTTTCATCAGGTTGTCGCCTCAATCCTGTATTATTTCATAGTATTATACCCTATTCTATGAAATGGCAATATATTGTATTTCACATCAGTAGCGTTGCATTAAACTTGTTATGAAAATGAAAACCGAATCGAACGTCAAGAGGGCGATAAGAAACAGGTGTTTGGTAGGACTTTCACCAACTAAAGCGTGCATCTGGGACGCTTTAGTAAAAAGGGAAGCCATTGGGGGGCTTCCCTTAAAATCTGTCTTTACCTATACCTCTACAATCGCCTTAATTACTCCGGACGTGGGATCGAGCCAACTGGTGAATTGCTCGATCAGTTCATCAAATACCGTGCGATGGGAAATATAAGGACCAATCTGGAGCGAACGGCTCTCGATCGCTTCGAGCACCGAGACAAAGTCTTCGCGGGTTGCATTGCGACTCCCCATCAATGTTAGCTCCTTCCGGTGAAAATCTGGGTCATGGAAGGAAATATCCGCTTTAACCAACCCCACATAGATTACTCTACCGCCATTTGCGGCGTAACTGAAGGCCTGACTCATCGAACGCGCGTTGCCTGTTGCATCGAAAACGGCGCTAGCCATATCACCGTCCGTGATGGTCTTCAACTCCACTTCAGGCTGGTCAGTGGCATCAATCGTGTGGTCAACACCTGCCCAGGTGCGACAGAAGTTAAGGCGCTCACGGTTGGTGTCCATAGCGATGACTGTGGCACCAGCGCGCTTTGCGAGCGCCATGACACCGAGGCCAATCGGACCGGCACCGATTACGAGCACTGTCTCACCCGGAATAACCGAAGCGCGTCTCACCGCGTGCGCCCCGATGCTCAGAGGCTCAAGCATGACCGCTTCATCAAGCGACAAGCGATTTGCTTGAACCAAGTGATCCATGGGAACGTTGAGGTATTCACGCATGCCGCCGTCCACATGAACACCGAATACGCGCATATTCGTGCAACAGTTCGTCTTGCCTGCACGGCAAGCGACACACTTACCACATTCCAAATAAGGAATGACCGCAACATGATCGCCGCAAGCCAACCCGTTCGCCTCACCGTTGATGGATTCGATGGTACCCGACAACTCATGCCCGAGAATGCGGGGATAAGAGAAAAACGGTTGATTTCCGCGAAAAGCATGTAAATCCGAGCCGCAAATTCCGATGCGCCGAATCCGAATCAACGCCTCTCCAGGTGAAGGAGTTGGGATCTCCGTATCCAGCATCACGAACTCATTTATTTGATTACATACAATTGTTTTCATACTTGACCTCCCTTATAGCTGGATATGGCGGTTATATTCAGGCAGTCCACTCTTCCAGGACATGTTATGAATCGGCTGTAATATATCAAGAACTTCACTTAACAATTCCTGATCGATGGGCTTATCTAACCATTTGGCGTTTTTCGCGATATTATCGGGATTTGCTGTACTGACAAGCGTTGTCGGAATCCGTTCGTCTTGGACCGAATATTGAACGGCAAGCTTCGCAAGATCCTTGCCACGCTCTGCACAGTGGTCAGCCGCACGCTTGCAGATTAGCCTCATCTGATCGGTAGCAGGGTGCCACTCTGGAAGCGGCTTGCCGTTTAAGAGTCCCATCGACAGTGGCGATGCATTGACTAGAGAAACGCCCTTCTGCTTTAAATAGGAAAGCATGTCGAGTAGTGATGTATCATTTAATGAATAATGGCAGTATGAGAGGATGGCGTCTACATGTGCGTTATCTAGAATATGGGTAAACGTATCTAAGGGTAATCCACTGATACCCGAAAACCGAATTTTTCCCTCTTGCTTTAAGGCTTGAAGCGTTGGAATGGCTTCCTCGAAAATAATATCAGAAGATACAAATTCGATATCATGCAGAAAAAGCAAATCCACATAGTCGACACCTAGCCGCAGCAAACTCTCATCAAGTGAAGAACGAATACGCGATGCAGAAAAATCAAATTGATTTTCTCCATAACGACCTGCTTTGGTTGACAAAAGATAACGATCTCTAGGAACCGTTCTCAAAGCTTGGCCGAGTAACGTTTCCGCCTTTGTTAATCCATAGTAGGGAGATACGTCGATATAATTGATACCGAGGTCAAGCGCCGCATGAACGGTTCTAATTCCTTCCTCTTCATTTACAGCGCGAAATACCGAGCCGAGCGATGATGCCCCATAACTTAAAGCGGAGACTTGAAGACCTGTGGAACCCAATGTGCGGTATTGCATGAAATCTCTCCTTTAGGGATTTTTTATTTAACCCATCAATCGATAAAATACAGCAGCATTACCGCCATAAAACAGCGCCTTCTGTTCTTCGGATGATAGATATGCTGCGGCCACATCCGCTAAGCCGATAACCTCATCATAGCTGGCCGCCAGCAGGCATACCGGCCAGTCACTGCCAAATAGAATACGCTTTGGACCAAAACAGTCCAACACGTGTCGAATATAAGGAGTGAATTGCTCTATTTTCCAACTGTCGTGATCGGCTTCTGTAACCATACCTGAGAGTTTACAATAGACATTGGGGTAGCTTGCGATTATCGCAATAAAGTCACTCCAAGGGGTAAACACCCCCGAAGCAATTTCTGGCTTGCCAATATGGTCGATCACCGCATGAAGATGGGGTACAGAATGAAGCAATGCAGCAACAGAGGCTAGCTGGTTGGCTTTCATCAACAGATCTACGGGTATATTGCGATCCGCTAAATCCCTAATCGCTTCAATGTATGGGGAATGGAGTATTATATCGCTGTCTTCCATGGACTGAATCATGACTCTTACCCCAACGAATTTGGGATGAGTGAGATAGCGAGCAAGTACAGTCGGATATTCGGGATCTTCCAGATCCAGCCAAGCAACAACACCGAGAATTCGATCATGGTGTGCAGCTAATTTTAGAATGAATTCGCTTTCAGCAACGGTAGCGGCGGCCTGCACGACAATGCTTCCGTTAAATCGATGTTGATCTAGGTGGACCTCTAGAGTTTCAGGCAGAAAATCACGATACAATGTTGGTAGTTCGGGAGTAATCCAACCGTAATCGCCGCGCTCAACTTGCCAAAAATGCTGGTGAGAATCAATACGTATTGACGGACTCTGTATTGGCAATGTTACTCTCCCCTTTCTGCTTAATCCCATTATACCAATCATTATTTTAGATTATATGACCGTAATTGATGAAAAGGTAACTTATTTTGATGTATGATAAAGAAGAGGTGATCGAGCTTATGTACCCCATTCACAAAACATTCCCTGACTCGGAGGGGGTTCCGTTTCATTTTGTTTACCGGGACACCAAATCCCCGCAAAACGAGCTTCCTGATCACTGGCATGACCGTAGCGAGATTGTTTTCGTTCAAAGCGGCGAAGGCATCTTCTTCATTAACGGCATGTTTCTATCCATGCGGCCGGGGGACGTCTTCCTGCTTCCTGCTGACACGATACACCGTGCTATACCCGACAGTGTGAATCCCGTGACATCCTCGGTCCTATTCATAAGTCCGTCACTGCTTGCAGAACCGATACTGGGTGATACGTTTACCCTATCTATGGTATTTGATAGGGCGAGAACAACCCAAACCTACCGAATCCCGTTAGACGAACCATTGCGGTGTACAGTCCAAGCAGTTATTCATAACATTCAAGCTGAATTTGACCATAAACAATCAGGGTATTACTTCTCCGTTAAACTGCATATTCAGCGTTTACTGCTAGACCTGTACCGAAGAGGGAGCCTGTCTCCTGATTATGAAACAGCCACGAATGGATC
>JACMJI010000168.1 GCA_014380705.1 Gorillibacterium sp.
AGGAAAGTCCTCATACTCCTTCTCATCCCTTGTTTGGAGAAGACGGTCTTGACGGCCAGCCAGTTAAGATCGGCTCTCCTCATTTTGTTGATTTCGGTATGAACATGGAGCATTCACCGGATGGAAAAGCCTATCTGGTTGCTCATGGATCTGACCCGAAATTCTATCCCACCCGCTTCGCCAACAACAGTTGGATTACGGGAGACCAAATTTATCTGCTCAGAGTAACACCTTCACCGGAAACATTGAATGATCCGTTAGCTTACGAATTTTACGCTGGTCATGACACCGAGACGGGCGAGCCCGTGTGGAGTGATGACTTCACTCAAATTCAGCCATTGCTCGAATGGCAGAACAACATGGGCTGCGTAACTGTTACCTACAATGCACCGCTCCGCAAGTACATCATGTGCGTGACTGACGGTGGCATCACGTGTGCCAAAATGAATTCGTACCTACTCGAAGCCGACAGTTTAACCGGTCCGTGGCAATTAGTCACGTATATGAAAGATTTTGGACAGCAAGGCTACTTCTTAAACATTCCATCCAAGTTCATCTCTGAGGACGGATTAACCGCTTGGCTCTGTTATGCGGGCAATTTCGCTACAGACTTGAACGAAATTGAGATCGCGACGAACCCTCCGGGCGGTCGATACGCAATGACCTTGCAACAGATCACTATCTCTTAACTTTTCTTAGTTCTCCACTTTCATCCAAATCCTTAAAATAATCTTTGACATCCTCACTCAGACGATTCCACATACCTGAGTCTAGATGGACTGATTCAGGGGATTTGCCATTCCTTGTGCCCTGAATAAACTTTCTTGATCCGACCAGTTGCGTTGAATCAATTTGAATTACAAATTAGAAAGTTTTGGAAAGGTCAATTTTGTTTGTTTTTATTGAATGGGAATATAACTGGCTTTCGCACCCTGGCGAATCATGCTAAATTCGCTCAAGGATGTAAACTTGAGATTACACAAAGGGATGTTTATACATTAGATGGTAATATTAATAAATTAAAGAGATTCGTTGAAATTATTAGAGAATCTATAGATGAGTATTGGAAAGATTAATACAGATCCTCCTAGACTATCTATTAATCGCACTTAATATTGGACTTCATAGAAAATAGAAATAGATACAGTGACTTTTTTTGTCCATGTATCTATTTCTTCTATTACTTTCAAGGAGTAAGTTTCTTCATGTCAAGGTATTAAACGAATCAGGTACTTATTACTTGGAAGGGGAGAGGCTTCATTCTTGCAGTGGGCTGGACGGGAAGCTGGAAAACCGTTTTTCAGCGTGTAGAAGACGGTCAGAATCATCTAACCAATTCCACCGATGAGGCGTAAGAATTGAAGGCGCTTGCACTTGCGGCAGAGCTAGGTCTTGAAACTTTCTGGGTTGATGCATGCTGGTACGGATCAGGCAGACAATGGTGGGAGGATGTAGGTGGTTGAAAGATAAGGAGCTCGTCGTTTCCAAACGGCCTGAAGCCAATCAGTGATGCAGCGCATGATAAAGGGATTAAGTTCGTGCTTTGGTTCGAGCCTGAGCGGGTACGCTACGATACCCCTATTGCCATTGAGCATCCAGATAGCAGATACGCAAGGGTCCGTTCTGATTCATTACAAAATGGTGAATGTTTAAAAGCTACATGATAATGGAGAAGATGTGACATAATAATATATTCTCACATTAAATATTTTACTTTACGATTGTTTTGTAGTTATGTAAACAAGCTCAAAATTGGAGGAGGAATTAAAATGATAAAGACACTGAAAGCAGCCAGTATGTTATTTTTAGAGCAATGGTAAACGTTAGTTATACGCAAAGTGTAAAAAACCCAGGCGCTCCAGTTACAA
>JACMJI010000169.1 GCA_014380705.1 Gorillibacterium sp.
TATCCTGCCCTGGCAAATGGTAGCGCAGAGTAAGGGTGCAGAACTGGTGTACCTTTATTGTGACGAAGCGGGCAAAATCTCAGACGATGAGCTTGAAAAAATAGACGAGCTTACGGCAATTGTTGCCTTTCCATATGTATCCAATGGCCTTGGCATCGTACATGATGTGGCTAAGCTCATTGACAAAGCACATCAGTACGGAGCGATTGTGGTACTAGATGGTGCACAAGCAGCATCCCATTTTAAAGTGGATGTGCAAGCATTAGACATAGACTTTTTCGTGTTTTCTGGGCATAAGTGCTTTGGACCCCAAGGTATTGGTGTATTATATGGGAAAAAGATGCTATTGAATCATATGCCCCCCTTTATGTTGGGAGGGGATATGATTGAATATGTTGAAGAGCAAACCACTACCTTTGCAGAACTCCCTAAAAAGTTCGAAGCAGGTACTCAAAATGTTACGGGCGCCCTAGGTTTGGGGCTTGCAATAGACTTTATTGAAGAGATTGGCGTAGAGCAAATCCATGAGCATGAGCAAATGCTCACTCAATATTGCTATGAGCAGCTCGAGGCACTGGATTTTGTGGAAATTTATGGCCCACAGTCTATGGCTGATCGAGGTGCTTTAATTACCTTTAATGTTAAAGACATCCACCCGCACGACGTGGCATCCATTTTGGACTATGAAGGTGTTGCGATACGAGCAGGCCATCATTGCTGCCAACCCCTCATGAACTTTTTAGAGGTTAATGCGTCCTGTCGGGTGAGTATCTCCATTTATAATTCTAAAGAAGATGTGGATGGGTTTATTGCGGCATTAAAAAAAGTAAGGGAGGTGTTTGGCTATGTCGTTGGACCAAATGTATTCAGAAATCATCATGGAGCACAATAAAAGTGGTCACAATAAAAAAGAAATGATAGCTCCGGATGTAGTGGAAAGAGGTCATAATCCGAATTGTGGTGACGATTTAACCCTGCTACTTAAGCACGATGGCGAAACCATTACGCAAGCAAGTTTTTTGGGATCAGGCTGTGCAATTAGTCAGGCTTCTATGTCCATCATGATCGACCTAATCAAAGGTAAAAAGCTGGAAGAGGTCCAGGAGCTGACAGATGTTTTCATGGCTATGATTCATAAAGAAGCACTTGAGATTGAAGCCCTTGAAAAACTGGAAGATGCTGCGATCTTTGAAAATCTATCCAACATGCCTGCAAGGGTCAAATGTGGGACCTTAGGCTGGCATTGCTTGAAGGTATCCCTTCAGAAAATAGAGCAGTAGTATAGAAAAAAACACACTTTTCGGGGTGTGTTTTTTGTTGATTTGAATGCATTTTATCTGTTTGCTAAGAAAGGTAATATAACCTGTAGTATTTTGTAAGCATATTAGTAACTTCTTCTTGATACACCATTCCTATTATGGTATCTTAATATTATCTAATTCATTTTATCAATATTAAGCTTAATTATAATCAGGAGGATTTCAAAATGACCTATTGCATACGTGAGGCAAACGAGATGGATCTAGAACCTTTGAGTTGTTTGATGTCTCAGTTGGTTGATAAAACGATAACCGTGGAGATGATGAAAAATCGGTTGGCGTTTGTACAGAGTAGCCCAATTGATTATCTTTATGTATATGAAAGTGAGGGTCGGGTGCTTGGGGCATTGGGTTTCAGAATGCGTGAATGTATAGAACAAGTCAAAAGATACGGAGAAATTTCTGTGCTCGTTGTGGATGCAGATGCAAAAAGAATGGGAATAGGGGGCCGATTAGAAGCCTTCGCAGTAGATTGTGCGAGAGCTCATGATTGCCAAGGTACCTGGCTGGTTTCAGGTTTACATAGAAAAGAAGAAGCGCATATTTTTTATAAAGAGCGGGGTTATCAAACTACGGGAAATAGATTCATAAAAGATTTAGTACTAGAGTAATGTAGTAGTAATATCGGAGTGTGGCTCAGCTTGGTAGAGCGCTTGGTTCGGGACCAAGAGGTCGTGGGTTCGAATCCCGCTACTCCGATTGATAGAAGGGGGCTTTGCTTAAGATGCAAGGTCCTTTTTTATGTGAGATGTACCACGCGTGTACCAACGGGAGAATTTATAGAAAGGCAACTTTATATTAAAACATGAATTTAAATGCTATAATTAGACTGAAAAAGTGAATTCCCCAAATAATATAAAATTCTATCTCATTCAGGAGGAAAAATATAATGAAGGCAATAGACATAAACAATTTCTTTTTAAGTAAAGGCGCTTGGATTGACAAGGATAATACGGTTGACAGGATTATAATAGGTAATCCTGATAAGGATATTAGGACAATTCTTGTAACCTGGATCAGTGATTTAAAGGCTGTTAAGGCGGCAATAGAAGGAGGCTTTGATATGCTGATTACCCATGAGCCAACCTTCTGGATCCATGAAAATGAAGTTCGGGAGTTGGAAAATCTTAGAGAAGGTTCCTCGAAAAAGAAAGTAGGTCTTGAAAAGAAGAAACTCATCGAAGATAATGGACTCGTAATTCTTAGAAATCATGATTTGTGGGATAGGATTCCAGAGATAGGTATGCCTTGGACATGGGGTAGATTTTTGGGTATGGGCGATAAGCCTGTTTGCATCGATGCAGAAGCGTATCAGCATAGGTATGATATTGCGCCTATTACACTTGGGCAGCTGACTAAAAGGATAGCAGGTAAAACAGCGGAACTTGGAGATGCGTATATATACAGATGATTGGTGATGAAAATACGATAGTATCTAAAGTGGGAATAGGAACAGGATGCTTATGCAACATCTCAACCTTTATGGATATGGGATGTGATGTTTCTATTGTTTGTGATGATGGCGCGAGTTATTGGTCAGATCTGAAGTTTGCAATGGATGCAGGTCACACAGTAATTCGTGTAAATCATGGAACCTCTGAGGAGCTCGGAATGATAACCATGACAGAATATATAAATAGTCAATTAGACCCTATTAAGGCACAGTATTTACCACATAAGTTTGAAGTAAAGATGGTAGGAAATAAATAATACATTTAGCGTTATAAAAATATTTTTTGTGGTTTCTCCATTTACAATTCAAAAGAAGATGTGGATGGTTTTATTGCGGCATTAAAATAAAAGTGGGGCTTTGCTTAAGATGCAAGGTCCTTTTTTAATGGGAAATGTACCAACCCGTGTACCAACGGGAGAATTAATAGTCACCCAATTGCATATAGAAGAAATCATAGGAGGATCAATGCTACCTACGAATGAAACAGTAAGGGATACTGCGTTAGCAAGCTGGCTTATTCGAGCCAAAAAGCTAATGGTATTCTAGATAGATACAAAATAATTAACTTAAGAAAAAAATAGTTGACACAGTGATGATATTGGATTAAACTATTAACAAAGTGAATCAATTAACAGAGTTAATCAATTAACAGAGTATATGCACTCTAATTCAGTAAGAGGACGGTATGTAAAAATGAGAGGTGCAATTGGAAAAAATAATAGTGATTTGACTGAAATGAATCGCTCGGGTATTGTAAAAATATTACAACAGCAGGAGGTGTGTTCCCGGGCGGACATTGCTAGACAAATGGGGCTTACCCAAGCGGCTATTTCAAAAATAGTTGCTTCGATGATGGAAATGGGTATTTTAGCAGAGGTGGGTATTATAACGGGTAGCGACAACCGCCGTTCAATAGGGCTTAGACTGAACGCCGACAGACATCAAATCATTGGGGTAAAGTTTGCAAGAGAGATGTTCGCGGTGGGTGTGTTCGATATTTCAGGCAAAATATACACCCAAACCGAAACGAAGTATTCACTTGAGGAAAATCCCCAAAAGGTTATTTCTGCTATGAAAAAGCAGTTACATAATATGTTGAAAAAGTATGAAAATGTAGTATCCATTGGTCTTGCTGTTCCGGGGCCTTACTTGCGGGATGAAGGGCGTATTGCGGTCGTGACCCAAATGTCTGCTTGGCACACGATTAATTTTATTGAAGAATTCAAGGAAGAAGAGTTTCACAAGCCTGTTTTTATAGAGCATGATGCAAACGCAGGCGCGTTGGCTGAATGGTTGTTTGGAGGGCATGACCCGTCCCTGAGCTCGTTGGCCTATTTTCTGATAGGCGAAGGCGTGGGTTTAGGTATTATTGAGCGTGGCAAACTTTTTTTTGGTGTGCAGGGTACTGCATGTGAAATTGGGCATGTTAGCGTGGACGTCCAAGGTCCGCGCTGTGAATGTGGGAACTATGGCTGCCTTGAGTTGTATAGTTCGTCTTCGGCCTTATGGAAGAAAGCGCAAAAACATGTGCTGGAAGGCCTTCCTAGCGGAAAGCTACAAAGCAGTGACGCCTGCAACGCCGTTTTTGAAGCGGCGCGTGCCGGCAATCAAAAAGCGTTGGACGTGGTGCGAGAAACAGCGGAGTATATCGGTTACGGCTGTGTTACTCTGATAAACGCCTATAACCCCGACATTATTATCATTGGCGATGTCGTATCTCAGGGAGGGGATTTGCTGATGCCTACTATTCTGGAAGTGGTAAAGCAGCGTGTTATTCCTGAACTGCACACCAGAGTGCAGATTAAAATATCCAACCTCCAGGTAGACCCAACCCTTTATGGCGCAGCCGCTACAGCAACGAATAAGGTGTTACAGCTACCCAGTATGTTTTCTGCGGCTGGCAAATGGGGGCGCGGCAAATGATTACTCCCGAAACAATGCAATATAAAATGGTCTTTTGCGATATTGATGGAACGCTCATAGACTCAGCACATCGCATTTCAGGCGTGATCGAAGGACTTAAACAGTTGAATTTTGCGGAAAATCGCAATAATATTTGCTTGCAAAGTGCAAGCGTATGGGGAGTGTGATTATGGAACATCCTTTAATCCTTAAGATGCAAGGTATCACCAAAATTTTTCCGGGCGTGCGTGCGCTCGACGATGTGAACCTGGAGGTGCATCGAGGCACTATTCTCGCAATTTGCGGTGAGAATGGTGCGGGGAAATCAACCTTGATGAAAGTTCTTTCTGGTGTTTATCCTCACGGCACATATGAAGGAAAGATCATCTATATGGGCAGTGAAATGGTATTCAAGGACATCAAAGAATCGGAGAGAGCGGGCATTGTTATTATTCACCAAGAACTGGCAATGATTCCAGAGCTATCTATTACCGAAAACATCTTTTTGGGAAACGAGATCGTAAAGTATGGGTTGATTGACTGGGACGCGCAGCGGAACCGCACGATAGAGCTGCTTGAGAGGGTAGGGCTGACTGTTGATCCCAACACCTTGATTAAGCACTTGGGCGTAGGCCAGCAGCAACTGGTGGAAATCGCGAAGGCGCTTTCCAAAAATGTCAAGTTACTCATTCTCGATGAGCCGACCTCCGCACTCAATGAGGCCGACTCCGCGAACTTGCTCAATCTCATGCACGGCTTAAAAAGCCGGGACATCACCTGTATCATGATTTCGCACAAGCTTAACGAAATCGCGGCGATAGCAGGTGCAGTCACAGTCCTGCGCGACGGCCGCACTGTTGAAACCTACTCCGTTGAGGCGGGACACGTCGATGAGGACCGCATCATCCGCGCTATGGTAGGGCGCTCCATCGAAAACCGTTATCCCACTCATGAATCGAATCTCGGAGAGGTCATCTTCGAGGTGTCCGATTGGCGTGTGGAAGACCCCAATAATCCGGGCAGGTTGGTATGTAAGAACTCCAGTTTCTTTGTGAGAGCCGGAGAGATTGTCGGCTTCGCCGGTCTTATGGGCGCGGGAAGAACGGAGCTGATGCGTTCTATCTTTGGGCGAAACTACGGCGTCTACCTTGGAGGCTCTATCAAAGTCAGGGGCAAGCAGATTCGAGTCACCTCGGTTGCCTCCGCAATCCGTCAGGGCATCGCTTATGTGCCCGAGGATCGCAAGAACTTGGGACTCAATTTGTTAGACAGCATTCGAAAAACTACGGTGTCGGCAAATCTGAGGGCAATTTTACGCGGCAGGCTCCTTGATTTGGAACGGGAATTTCAGGTTGCTGAAGAGTACCGTTGTTCCTTAAATGTCAAAACGAAAAGCGTTGACCGCGGCGTGGCCACCTTGTCGGGAGGGAACCAGCAAAAGGTTGTTTTGGGCAAGTGGATGTTTACAGAGCCGGATGTTCTGATTCTTGACGAGCCCACCCGCGGGATTGACGTTGGCGCCAAGTACGAAATTTATCGCCTAATTCATGAGCTTGCAGATCAAGGGAAAGCAGTCATAATCATTTCCTCCGAGTTGCCCGAGCTGCTTGGTATAACGGATAGGATTTACACCATTTTTGAGGGAAACGTAACGGGCGTGATAGACCGGCAAGAGGCCAATCAGGAAAAACTCATGAAACTGATGACAAAAACCTCTGGGTCAGAATCTAAAGCAAGAAAGGATGAAAAGGCATTATGAAATATATTAAGAAAATACTAGGTGGTGGACTGCGAGATTACACCATGGTGATTGCCTTAGTGGTACTTACCATCATCTTTAATATTACTTCGGAAGGCAAAATGATTACTTCCTCCAACTTCCAGAACCTGATATCTGGTAATGCGTATGTGATGGTGCTGGCGATTGGAATGTTGATGGTCATCGTGATTGGACAGATCGATCTATCCGTTGGTTCGGTGGCCGGCTTCTCGGGCATGGTAATGGCTCTTGCGGTGCGGGATCTTGGATTGCCGTGGTGGCTCGGAGTACTCCTCAGCCTTGCAGTCGGTGCTACGATCGGAGCGTGGCAGGGGTTCTGGCTGGCTAAGCTCAGTATTCCTGGATTTATTACAACATTGGGCGGCATGATGATTTTCCGCGGCGGCGTTATCTGGATTTCAAAGTCGATCTCGGTGCCGGCGCCGGTGGAACTCAGAGTGTTCGGTGCGGGATATTTGCCCGAGTGGGGGCCAACTTTTACAGGGATGAACAACTCGACGCTGCTGCTGGGAATAATCGCAGTCGCCGCTTTCGCCTTTATGCAACTGCGCAAGTACAAGCGTACGGCAAAACGGTCCGAAAAAACAGAGGAGCTTTGGCCGGTGGTGGTTCGGATTGGCTTGATTGGCGTCGTCATTGGTTATATGACATATATTTTCGGCACAGGGCGCCCCGGCACATCCTTCCCCGTACCGGGACTGATTCTTGTGGTTTTGGTCATTATCTATCACATCATCACCCAGCGCACCAGATTTGGCCGCCACATCTACTCTGTCGGAGGCAATAAAAGTGCGGCCGCACTGTCTGGTGTAAATGTCAAGAGAACATATTTCCTGACAATGCTCAATATGTCCATGCTTGCGGCTTTGGCCGGGATCATGTTTGTGGGCCGCTCAACTGCGGCCGGCCCGTCGGATGGCATCGGATGGGAATTGGACGCCATTGCGTCGGTCTTTATTGGCGGTGCGGCTGTTTCTGGTGGTGTCGGTACCGTTCTTGCTACGATGGTTGGAGGACTGGTGATGACTGTTCTCAACTCCGGGTTGATGCTCATGGGTGTTGGTGCTGACCGCACTCAGGTTATTAAGGGCCTTGTGCTGCTTTTGGCGGTTGGTTTCGATGTCTTCAACAAGCAGCAGGGCCGCCCATCCATCATAGGAAGGTTATTTCCCGAAAAAGAAAGTAAAACTAAGGAAGGTAACCCGCCCAACAGTGGTTCCTGATAGACTGATGGCTGGGCTTACATATAGTCGATGGACTTAAAACAGGAGGGTGTATGAAAATGAAAA
>JACMJI010000170.1 GCA_014380705.1 Gorillibacterium sp.
AAATATAACCGCTTAGTATTTAAAGATTTTACCTGCTGCATTCATATTCAAAAATGGAGGAATTAATGATGAGTAAGAGTTCAGAAAAAACGAATACAATTATCAAACAAGGACTATCTTTCGGGTCGTGTCTGGCGATCGTTATATCCTGGAGCATACATAAGTCGTTACTATGGGCAATCTTTCATGGAATAATCGGATGGATCTACGTCGTTTATTATGCATTGACAAGATAAGTATTCACAACTGACGGATGCCATATGTTTTGGTGAATCTAGTGTTATTTCAATCCTGTGGATATATCGACCGTAGGATGAGTAAGTCACTTAGCAGGAGGGAAAACTCCGATAAGTGGCTTTTTACTTATTTTGTTGCTGAAGATAAATATCGTTTCGTTAGCGCATTTTACATAAATGAGGTACAATAAGTGTTTGGAGTTTGGTATTTAGTTCAAATTGGAGGCAAGACCGAGTGAAGAAATATCCATTTACCTATGATCCGACTAAACCTTATGTTCAGCAAGCCAGTGATTGGATCGCAGATGTTTTCTATGACATACTGCCTGAAGCTGGATTTGAATTGCGGGATGAACAAATATATATGGCGTTTCAATTAGAGAGAGCCTATAGCGACAAACGAACCATTTTTGCAGAAGCTGGAGTAGGAACAGGCAAGACACTTGTGTACTTGCTGTATGCAATCTCGTATGCACGATATACCCGTAAGCCAGCCATTATCGCCTGTGCGGATGAGTCCCTGATCGAACAGTTAGTGAAGCCTGAAGGGGATATTGCGAAACTAGCAAAGTATCTGGATTTCACGATTGATGCGCGACTGGGGAAGTCCCCCGACCAGTATCTTTGTCTAAATAAACTGGATGATGCTCGAGGGGAATTAACGGACGCTGAAGATGATCTAATTTTCCAAGGGATTCATGAGGGGTTGCCACCGTTTGTGAATTCTCCTGATACGATGCAAGCCTTTCATCCTTATGGAAATCGCAAGGATTATCCAGAGCTAACAGATGTCCAGTGGGGTAAGCTTGGCTGGGATGTCTTTCAAGACTGTATGGTATGCACCAGACGGCATCGCTGCGGGCAGACACTTTCTCGCGAGCATTACCGTAAATCTGCAGATTTAATTATCTGTTCGCATGACTTCTATATGGAGCATGTATGGACCTATGATGCCAGAAAACGTGAAGGCCAGCTTCCCCTGTTGCCTGAGCACAGCTCCGTTGTCTTTGATGAAGGTCATCTGCTTGAGACCGCGGCACAAAGTGCCCTAACGTATAAGCTTAAACATTCCGTGTTTGAGAACATCGTCATCCGTCTACTGGAGGGCGAAGTTCGGGAGACAACAGCGGTAGCGATCGAGAATGCCATTTCGCAAAGCGAACATCTATTCTCTCTCCTTGAAAAATATAGCGTGCATGTGCCCGCATCAGATCGCCGTGAAATTGTTTGGAACGCGCAGTTGCTTAAGGAAGTTAACCATTTTCGGGATTTACTCGCTGTTATCGAAGAGGAACTCGTGTTCGAGGGCGCACTCCATACAATTGAGGCCTACCAGATGAAGATTGTTGAAGAGCATTTGGAGATGATCAATCTAGCGCTTGGATTATGTACAAATCCGGATACTCTGATTTCTTGGCTGGAGACGAATGATGGAACTACTTTCGTTATTATGCCGAAGTTAGTCAAGGAGGTACTTGAGGAATCTGTGTTTGCTAAACATATGCCGATCATATTCTCGTCTGCAACACTTTCCCTTGGTGGATCTTTTGCTTATATTGCTGAAAGCTTGGGGATCTCCAAGTATTTATCCTTTTCTGTTGATTCCCCATTCGACTATAAGGAGAAAATGAAGGTGCTTCTACCGAGATTAGTATCAGAGAACAAACGTTCGGAGAAAATAAACTTGGCCTTGGAACTCCTTCAGAAGACGGAAGGTAGAGCGCTGATCTTGTTCCCCTCCCGAGAAGAGTTGGAGGAGTTTAAGCAAGACGTTTCGCTTCATTCTAAAGCGTCGGCATTCCGGTTTCTTTTTGAGGGGACAGCGGAAATCAGTCATTTGATCTCTGCATTCCAGAATGAGGAAGCCAGTATTCTCTGTGCCGTCACTTTGTGGGAGGGCTTAGATATTCCCGGGCCATCCTTGTCCCATGTGATCATCTGGTCTTTGCCTTTTCCTCCGAATGATCCTGTATTTGCCGCTAAACGGAAGGATGCTAGCAACCCTTTTGATGAAGTGGACATGCCCCATATGCTGCTAAGGTTTAAGCAAGGCATCGGTCGATTGATTCGAACGCGCGAGGATGAGGGGTATGTGACCATTTTTGGCGAGGAGATGAATGATGCGGATGTAAAGGAGAAAGTCATTCAGCTTCTACCAGCTGGTGTCCATTGCGAGGAAGTTCTATTGACGCTGCGTTAACAGCTAAGGGCATACGACTGAATAGTTATCCAGGTTAGGAAACAGTGCTGATCTCGGCACTGTTTTTTTGACTACATTCTGATTCATCGTCGGTAACGAATGGCCCTACAGGACGCCGAATCGCGTTTGGCCTATAAATACTTGAAGGGGTATGCTTTCGCAATATACTTCTACTACTTTTCAGGTCCAATTGGAACAAAATAGGGTACCCATAGCTGAGCCAGAGTGATAGTATAGACTCATCATTGATCGTTTATCGAAAGTGGTCGAAATGGTCGCTTCAACTACATAAACAAAGGTTGGTGTCATGATGGAACGTATAGGTGCGGCAATTATTGGATGCGGGGCTATTTATCCCTTGCATGCGAATGCAATAAAAGAGCTTGATGGAGCCGAACTTTTAGCTGTTGTGGATAAGGACAAAGCGAAAGCTGAAGAAGCGGGGGCTGCATACGGATGTGAAGCTTTGACCGATTACCGGGTAATCTTGGAACGGTCGGATATCCAAGTTGTTCATCTTTGTACACCGCATGATCTTCACGCGGAGATGGCCATTACTTGCTTAAAAGCGGGTAAACATGTACTGACCGAAAAGCCGATGGCGGAGAGCCAGCAAGCGGCTTACCGTATGGTAGAGACAGCAGAGCAGAGTCGGGGGCAACTGGGTGTTACCTTCCAGAATCGTTACAATGACACGTCCGTTCGGATAAGAGAAACCATTAATTCCGGTACGCTTGGTAAACTATTATGCATGAAAGGTGTAGTTACCTGGTATCGCAACGACGATTATTACAGGAGCAGCCCGTGGAGGGGGAAATGGACGTCCGAGGGTGGGGGCGTTCTCATTAATCAGACGATCCATACCCTTGATCTTCTGCAGTGGTTTGGCGGACCAATCGCTTCGGTGAAAGGCAGTGTTACGACGGATGTGCTCGATCAAGTAATCGAGGTTGAGGATACGGCGCATGCCTGTATTGATTTTACCAATGGCGTAAGAGGCCTTTTCTACGGAACGAACGCTTATCTAGAAAATTCGCCTGTCGAGTTGGAGCTGGTTTTCGAAGCGGGGACGCTAATTCAGCGCCGTGACAGCCTTTATCTTTGGCAGCACGGGGTGGAAACGCTGCTTGTTGAACCAGCAACAAATCCAGGTGGGGAGAAGTCTTATTGGGGAACCAGCCATCAGCGACTGATTGCTGATTTTTATTCGCATGTTAGAGAGGACAAGCCCTTCTGGCTGAATGGGGTGGAGGGGATAAAGGCAATAGAGGTGATAGCGGATATTTACCGGTCAGCCAGCACCCGCCAGCATCCATCGCCGAATTTGCCTATGAAATAAGCAAACCACTCGTTATTCTTCTATTTATTTGGCAATAATAATAGAGAGCAGAAAGGACATGTGATGATGTTAGAAGCGAACAAGGTTAAGCTAACCTCTTATTCAACAAAGGGGGGCTGCGGCTGCAAGATTGGCCCCGGGGATCTCACGGAGGTTCTTCGTTCCCTGCCCCAGGCTCTACCTAATCCCAATCTACTTGTGGGCATCGATACAAGCGATGATGCTGGTGTATATCGGCTAACGGATGATCTTGCTATTGTCCAAACGGTTGATTTTTTCACTCCAATCGTTGATGATCCTTATTCTTTTGGTCAGATTGCTGCCGCTAATGCGATCAGCGACATCTATGCGATGGGTGGAAGACCATTAACAGCATTAAATATCGTGGCTTTTCCCATCCGAACGTTGGATAAGCAGGTTCTGGCCGATATTCTTCGCGGAGCCGGAGATAAAATGCAAGAGGCAAATGTTACCTTGGTTGGTGGACATTCCATTGACGACAATGAACCCAAGTTTGGTATGGCTGTAACGGGTCTGATCCATCCAGACAAAGTGAGAACGAATGCTGGAGCGAAGTCCGGCAATATATTAATTTTAACCAAGCCGATCGGGGTTGGCATTCTAACGACGTCAATCAAAAAAGACCGTTTGGATGCAGCAGAAGTCCAGCGTGTAACGGACGTCATGGCAACCTTAAACAAAGCTGCGGCTGAAACGATGGAGTCCTTCGAGGTTCATGCTTGTACGGATGTAACTGGTTTTGGACTTATCGGACATGCACTGGAGATGGCCAAAGGCAGCGGGCGGGGGATCAAGATTTGGGCTGATCAAGTCCCTCTATTACCTCGAGTCAGAGAGCTTGCGGAAGCGGGCTTCATTCCTGGAGGGACGAAGA
>JACMJI010000171.1 GCA_014380705.1 Gorillibacterium sp.
AGTTGCGTATGTTGTTTCCAATTCTTTATAGATGGCACCTTTCCACTTCATAACTAATAAATGCCAATGATCATCATAATAACTCTACCCATTATCATACGAAACGCCTGTTTTTAAGTTTCCTTTTTTATCCACCCCTTTTATATCCAAAAAGCGAGGATTAAGACCCCCGCCTCTTTGAGTTATCTATGTAATCTATTCTAAGGTGCAGTTGTATCACAAGTGACTCGCTTTGGATTTTTTAGTTAAGATCAAACGGTACTGGTGGTCAAAGCCCTCTAGGGTCAATTCTTCAACCGGAATCTCGGAATCCGTAATCCATCGCCTAGCCAATGGAATGAATGAACGGTAAAGATCTGGCGGATAGTCAAGATTCAAATCTGCCTCATACTCCCAATGAGTGAAGAAGAGCACTCCCCCATCCTTCATTACACGGGTCACCTCATGAATGACGGCAAGAAAAGCGGGTTTCACGGAATCCTCCAGTGTCCCCAAGAGGTGACGCCGAGCAATTTCCTTTACCATGTCGGGCAGAATTTCAAACCAATTTGAATGGACGGTATCGAGATCGATCTGTTCAGCGACGATGCTTTGGATGATATCGTTGACCGCATGCTGGAAGATGGCCACGTCAAAGGTAGCAGGAGGAACATGTTGGCCCAGTCGAAGCGCATCATCCTCGATGACATGAAGGGGAATGGTTAACTTATTCGCTGCCTGACGAAAATGATTTGTCAGCTCTTCGTTCAGATTTGCCGTTGTGTAGCTCCCCTGTCCTTTTGTATAACATTCCACAGCCAAGGGGACAGCGATTTGATCACCTGAAGCAATCTCTAGAATCTTAGCGTCCTGGGGAATCCTCAATTGTTCAAATAAGCGAATTTCCTCAGTTACACAATACGTAGTCATCCATGCCCACCAAAGTGGACGCTCCATGCAGATGGGAGCTGCCATCGCCAGTTGTATCAGTCGTTCCAGCTCCTCGTGGGATTCACTTTTAATAATATCAGTCGCTTCTTCTCCGATCCACCGCCTCAAATCATGCAAAACTTCTTCCCGCTTAGCGACTTCAGCTATTCGCAATTGCCCCATACCAATTACCTCCTCAATTTGGCTCTCTCAACTAGAATAATACTACGAATTACTAGCAATACAATGTCTATTACCTAGCTATATCGTATGCGATTTTGGCATTAGAACATAATGATGTAGCTGTAACATAATGCCAATTTTTTATTTCTTAGTCAAGGTTTTCTTTAGTTAGTAGAAAGCTTGCTCACCAAAATACCGCTTCGTAAACGAAGCGGTACCTAGCAAACCCCGCAATCTAAAACTTTGCCAGAAATCGCGAATACTGGACCGCACGCCGAACAGAGGGGCGTATTCGGACTGTACCTTCAAGTGAAGGCGTACTGCTCTCACTGTCAGCACCAAGCGGAGCATTATCTTCCTTGGAAGGCTTAGAGTTTACCTCAAGCAGCATGACCCGACCTCTCGTATCGACAGCTAAATCAATACCGAATTCCGCAAAGTGAGCATCGCTGATATGAATCTCCAACCCCGTGGCAATGGCAAGTGCTGCTTTTTCAAGTCTGCTCTTGATCTCACTGTGCATAGTGTTCATCAGGTTGGAGCCAGTGATTGCATCATCTACAGTACTCAGCTTGCCGCCTCGAGCTAAGTTTGAAACAAACGTATGACGAGCAGCAATGCGCGCTACGATCGAAGTTACCCGCCACAGGCCGAATTCATCGCGCTGAACAAGGGCACGAAAATCGAGCGGACATCCCCCAACACTGATCAGATCAAGTCCTTCCTGAAGCAAATAGGCCCTTCCCTTGGTCCGTAAGGTCACACCCTCAATCATTCGGATCAAGCTTGAATAGTGTATTTTTCTAATTGCCCCGGTAGGTCCAGCAGCATGACAGCTATACGTCCCATCCCCATTCTTATGAACACGAATAATCCCTTTACCGAGACTACCAAGCGTAGGCTTCAGGAACACACTGGAATAACGTTCGAGCATCCCCTTTAGCATCCCTTTACCCTTGTAAGCACGTGACTCTGGAAGGTAATTTCTGATTCCCTCATCCTTATGGAGAGCCTCGAACACCTCTGCTTTATTCAAATAGCGTTCATTAAACAATCCTCCGCTTGACCGTGATTTAAATTGCTGCATAAATTTCTGAACATCCACACGATTCTCTACTACACGAGAAGTCAGTCGGTTATACACAACATCAGGCAGCGGAAACAGTTCTTGTTTCCAACCACTGTCATAAGTCCATCCCTGAATCGTATTGCCTTCGTTTGGCAACTGTGCAGCTGAGAAAAAATAAACCAGAACTCCCAAACGTTGACCAGCCGTAGTCAATTCTCGACAAAAGGAAGAAATGGATCCAAAGGGCTTCTGCGGATCATTTCCGATCCTTGTGAGGAGTACACCAAGAAGCGGCCCCAGAACAAGAACACGACTGCTTTGCTGATATTGCAAGCACAGCACAGCGCCTTTATGGAGGCCAAATTGTTCAGCCAGCCGCGGGTGCATCCGGAAAGCCGAGCTTTTGGCAATCTCCGCGATCCGCACCTCTTTCTCTAGCGTTCCTAACCGTATAGAGTATGGAGTGCTAATCGACAGTTTCCATCTCTTCATATGAATGCTTCCGAGATAAATCGTCATTTCATCGGCAGCACCTTCGGTGGACAAGGAAAGATTGATCTTCACTCTTGCCATGTGACAGCTCCTTTCCGTAGCATACGAAGCATGACAGTTGCGAGTGACAAGTGCTTACCTATCGCGATATGAGCCTCAGGTTCTGTTGGTTATGAATGCCCTTCTTAAGCCTGAAGTTCCCGCTCTTTGCGCAAACCGCCTTTTATTCGCCGCAACATACATCGCATATTGAATGGGTCGTTCGACTGATTTACGATATAGCTCCTGATTCCCCATGCCCTTAAAAATGTCCCGACCAGGCTTCGGATTTACCTCGATCAACCATACTCGACCTTCTACATCAATTCCGATATCCAACCCGAATTCCATCATCGAGCCAAACCGCTCCTCAATCACCTGGACCACCTCAAAGGCTAGCTGCTCACATTCTCGGCGGATCGATTCTGCTTTCTCTTGACCAAATTGTTTAGCCGCGATCTCCATAAAAGAAACGGCACTTCCCCCGCCATGAAGGTTAGAGGTCGAGCTATTTGGCGCCCCTACACGCATGCCCATCCCCGTCACATTCCATGCTCCCGCCTCGTTCTTCTGGATCAACAGTCGTGTATCGGTCACTCTTCCTTGCACAAGCTCCAGGTCGAGTCCCTGCTGGATCATGAAATTGCCCTCACGAATCCGTTCTTGAACGGTCCATTGATCAAGCCAATGAGCAAGTTCAGAGATCGTCTTGAACCTTACACTGCTCTTCGTGAGCTTCCGGCTGCGCCCTAATACCGCATAGCCATCACGGGTCGATTCGATACGAACAATGCTGCTCCCCCCCGTTCCATTACCTGGCTTCACATAGAGCAGTGGGTGACGTTTTAGCATGAGGCGCAGCTGTTCCTTGCTATATTCTACGGTCTCAGGCATCCATTGCTTGAGTCGATCCTCCAGAAGGAACATTTGAGTGATGTTCCACTTGTTTGTAAATCGATTGTTGGCATATAAAAATAAACTAGAGGTTCGGATCTTCATGTAATCCTGACCGCTTCTACGATATCGGTCTATAACAACTTCCGGCCAACTGTAGGTCTGGCGTTTCCACCCATTCGTGCTTGTTGGGGTGAATCCTGTCACTATGCGGTTTTTTACATCAATATCCTGCGGAGAAAACAAGAAAGCAGTTGACCCTAGTCTTTCTCCCGCACGGGCAATATCCCGGAAATAGGTTGGCTCACTGAAGGATAATCCATTGCGGTAGACTAAAATTCCAATCACCGGTTTTTTCATCTTCATGCCTCCATTACTGAATATCCCTAGCTCTTTATTCTCCGGTTGTATTTGATGTTTTGCATAATGATGCGATATGGCGTTTTATCTTTTAATTGATTAAAAATGTGTGGATCCGGCTTCGTATTTACTTCGATAATCCAAGGCTTGAGACTTTCATCCAGTCCTATGTCTACTCCCATATCTGTCACAAATGGATAACCTTCAGAAAGATGCTCGGATATTTGCTGTCCGAGGTCCTTTAACTTTTGAACAAAAGCAGGAATCTCTTGTGACGGCATGTGGCTTGCAAGCAAGTTTTCAAGTGGCAGTGGTGTCCCCCCCCGGTGGTAATTGGTTACAATTTTATTGGGATGGGCGAGTCTTGCAATAATCCCGGTGCACTCCCAGTGGCCTGTTCGGTTCATCTGTACCATAATGCGGATATCAAAAGGCCGTCGATTGACTTTTAATAAAGGAATTGCCTTTTGAATAAGGTGCTTCTTGTTTCCGATCCGCTTCGCTAGCGAGTCATAAAGCTGGTCAAAATGAACAAAGTGATGTTCCTTAAGTCCCAATTGATAAACATACATTCCGTCCTGCTTTACCTTCACTCGTATGACTCCACGTCCACCCGTGCCATTGTTTGGTTTTACATAAACTTTTTTGTATTTCGCCAGGAATAGCTGCAGGTTTAGTTTGGACTCAACCATTGTATCTGGTAGATACTTCTTTAATTCGTCACTTTGCGAAAGATAGTTGGCTTTTCCAAGCTTATTATTAGGAAATACAAGTCCTTGTTCCATGACAACCTCCGTTACCGTTTTACTATTTATGTATGTGAACGGAGTGACGTTTGCTATAGGCTTCGATGGCCTAACCCCAAAGGAATAATCACATTGTTTGTTTACTTCTAGGATAAACGATATTGACATTGTCTTTGGAGGTTGTACATGAACGATAAAGGCATAAAATAACCTTAAAGTGCATTTTATCTATTCTGCTAGAGTTAAAAAAGACACTGCCTTCACGGATGCGAAGGTTAGCGTCTCCTGTTACAAGAAATCTGCAATGAATGGATAAGGGAAATAACAGACGATGAGTTAACGGAACATGCCCCAAAGTCGAAGCAGATGAAACGTATTCTTAGGATCGATCCTCTGATCAATTATAAACTGAACAATATTGGCCTTCTGTCGCTCCGTCAGCTTCTCTCCAAGAATAGCCGCTATCTTGACAAGAATCTGGTTTACTGTCGCAGGATCCTGAAGGTGAAACTTGTTGACGCCATCCAGGTTCGCTTTCACTCGATCTTTCAAAATCGGGTTTTTCATTTTGAGCTTAATCCGCTCAACAAAAGCGGGCTCTATTCCATAATTAATATAGCTCATCACAACACCTCCAGACATTCATTCCCATTCTATGAGGCGGCCCCGAAAAAAGACCGCGTTTCCATAAAAATGGGCGAATGGCTTTCGTGTGATACTCAGCCAAATCCCTGTCCAGCTGTGCAGGAGCGCTATTAATCCAAAATATCCCCATCTAGAATTCCTTCACGCTTGAGATATTGGCGCAAAGACGCATATTCTAATGAGGTCCAAAACTCCGGCAATGCTGTAAGCGCGGCACTATCGTCCCGTGCCTCCTCAAGCGTAGCGAAATCGGCGATAAGATCAGCAATGCGAAAATCAGGCAGTCCACTCTGCTTCGTGCCGAAGAAATCGCCGGGACCACGCAGAGCCAGATCCCTCCGCGCTATCTCGAAACCATCATTCGTTTCGGTCATTGCGCGCAGACGCTCCTTACCAATCTCGCTTTTGGGATCGGCAATGAGAATACAGTAGGATTGCTTAACTCCACGCCCCACACGTCCTCGAAGCTGATGCAGCTGCGACAAGCCGAAACGATCAGCATCATAGACAACCATAATTGTAGCTCCAGGCACATCGACCCCAACTTCAATAACGGTGGTTGAGACAAGGATCTGCGTCTCGTTTGCTGCAAATGCTCGCATGGCCTCATCCTTCTCAGTCGAGGCCATTCGACCGTGAAGAAGACCTATACCGATATTCTGATACTTATGAGAGATTTGGGCATGAAGGTCAATCGCATTCTGCACATCAAGCTTCTCTGATTCCTCAATAAGGGGACAGATAATGTATGCTTGTCCTCCCGTTTCAATCTCCTTGACAATAAACCCCATGATTCGCTCCAACATGTGGTGCCCAACAGAATAGGTCATGATCGGCAGACGCCCTTTAGGAAGCTCCGTCAGGGTGGATACATCCAAATCTCCGAAGGCTGTAATGGCAAGGGTTCGCGGGATCGGCGTTGCGGTCATCGTTAATACATCCGGGTTCATCCCTTTACGCCGCAAAACAGCTCGCTGATTCACACCGAAGCGGTGCTGCTCATCCGTAACAACAAGCCCAAGCCGCCGAAAGAATACATCCTCTTGAATAAGCGCATGCGTCCCGATAACAATATCCGCCATCCCAAGCTGCAATGAAGCGATAACGTCCTTGCGTTGTCGTCCAGTCAGACTTCCCGTTAATAAGGCCAACTGAATACCATAAGGTGCAAATAATATATCTAACGAGCGCTTATGCTGCTCGGCTAATATTTCTGTCGGCACCATAAGTGCTCCCTGACAGCCCGACTTCACAACCGCATAAAGGGCTACAGCTGCCACGACAGTCTTCCCTGAGCCAACATCCCCTTGCAGCAGCCGGTTCATGCTGTGAGGAGAGCTAAGGTCCTCCAGAAGCTCTGCAATCACCTGAAGCTGAGAATTCGTTAACCGGAATGGCAGACCACGAACAAACTCACGAACAGCAGGTCGATCAACCGGATGGGCCACACCATCTGCTTTCCTTCGCGTGAGCGCTCGGAAGGCTTGCAGCTTTAACTGAAAGAAGAACAATTCCTCATAAACCATACGTCTGCGGGCTTTGTTGCCTTCCTCCATGCTTTCGGGTTCATGGATTACAGCAACCGCTTGTCGTCGAGACATAAAATCATACTTAGCAGCCAGAGCTCGGGGCAGATTCTCTTCAATCATCGTTCCGTATTGCCGGATCGCTTGGCGAACTGTTCTGCGCATCCAGCTTTGGGTGATCCCACCCCCTACTGAATACACAGGCTGCAGGGTTCCAGTCCGGGCTATTCCCTTGCCCGGAAATTCTGATTCGGATACAGTAATCTGTTGCCGATGAGATTCCCACTTGCCGGTCAGGACAATATCTTCACCCGGAACAAGCTTATCTTTAAGAAAATGCCGGTTAAAGAAAATAGCTGTAACAAAGAAGTGATCGACAACTACCTTGCATGACATCCTCGATTTCGTGCGTCCACTCATTCGCAGAACAGGCTCTCCGTAGATGGTTCCTTGTATCGTGATCTTCTCCCCGTCCTTGACCTGGGTTAGATCCCGAAGATGATAGTCTTCGTAGCGGAAAGGGTAATACTCAAGAAGCCCGCCAGCAGAGGTGACCCCCAGTGCGCTGAGGTCCTCTGCTTTTTGCGGGCCTATTCCGTGTACTTCACGGACAGGTATAGATAGAAGATCCATATTATGCCTTGATCACGAAGATGGCCACGGTTCCAGGACCCGAATGGGTTCCAACCACAGGACCAACCCACGTGAAGGTTGTCTTCTTGACGTTAAAATGTTCACTGATTAGCGCACTCAGCTCTTCAGCAAGAGGTAAAGCATCGGCGTGAGAGATGCCGATTTCCATTGGATCATCCTGTCCCCACGTCTCTGCCAGTAGTTCTACAATGCGAGTCATCGCTTTACGCTGCCCACGCACTTTATCTACGGAGGTAATTTCGCCACTTGCGTCGATGGACAAGATCGGCTTGATATTTAAAAGCGAGCCAAGAATGGCTGCTGCTTTGCCAATTCTCCCCCCCTTGTGCAAATGCTGAAGGGTATTAACAAGAAAATACAAGGAGAACTTCTCATCTATTTCGTCCAAGAGCTTAAGAATTTCTTCCTTGCTGCGACCTTCCTGCGCTGCCTCAGCAGCCTTTACCACCTATATTCCAAGCCCATATGAAGCGGACTTAGAATCGATGATCGTGATGTCCAATACCTCATCCATCATGGATC
>JACMJI010000015.1 GCA_014380705.1 Gorillibacterium sp.
AAGTGCTTCAAGCTGCCTATAAGCGTACTCCAAAGATAGTGGAGTCGATGTTGCCAACTGCTTATGCCTATATGTATCGCTATCTTGCCCGGTTAGCGCTTACTGGAGGCGACACAAAGCAAGCCCAGCAGTTCATGCGTCAGGCTTGGTCAACGGATCGCTCCATTTTTTACCAGGATCCTCGCTCTTTACTCACGCTGCTAGCGGTACAGCTTGCTCCATTGTCAAAGCGCATGATGGTAGAATGGTAGCAGCAAACAATAAAGATGGTGGCGCAGTTTTTCGATTTATTCTGCCGCTTGAGGGGAGTACAAACCATTGAGTACAAATAAGCAGGTTGTGCTGGTCGTTGAAGATGAAAGTGGGATCAGTAATTTCATTACGGCCATATTAACTTCCAACGAATACCATGTATTAAAAACAGAAACGGGCAAGGAAGCTATTTCTATGGTGGCTTCCTACAGTCCTGACTTGGTTCTGCTTGACTTAGGTTTACCTGATATGGACGGCTTGGAGGTACTTAAGAACATCAGACAATGGACCGGGATTCCCGTTATTGTTGTGTCTGCTCGTGGACATGAACGGGAGAAAGTGGAAGCTCTTGATTTGGGAGCGGATGATTATGTGACGAAGCCATTTGGCACTTCTGAGTTGCTTGCTAGAATTCGCACGGCTATCCGACATAGTCAAAAAATCATGAGTGAAGGGCAGTCGGATATCGAGAAAGTATCAATCGGGGAGCTAATCATTGATTACGGGAAAAGGATGATCACGCTAGTGGGTAAGGAAATTCATTTTACCCCAATTGAATATAAAATTGTAGTATTGTTATCCAAGCATGCTGGGAAGGTATTAACCTATGCTTTTATTAGTAGAGAAATATGGGGGCCGTATACCAATGAGAATCAAACACTTCGGGTCAATATGGCTAATATTCGCAGGAAAATAGAGGGGAACCCCGCAGAACCCAAGTACATTTTGACCGAGATTGGCGTTGGCTACCGAATGATCGATGGAGATACTGCAGACATATTTATGGCGAAATAGGGTTATATTAGTAAGAATGTTCCATATAATGCATATGGACAACGGCCTTAGGAGAGAGCTATGTATATCAAGCAGCAGGCAGCAGGTTTGACTCTATTGCTTTGTTTAGGGATTCTATTCGGCTGCGATACCAATAAAGCCCTTGTGTTAAACAACAATCAGACATTTGAGGTTCCCCCCGGTAAAAATCTGAAAATGGTGATCGCAACCGATCTACATTATTTATCCAAAAGTCTAACGGATAAAGGGGAAGCTTTTCAGAGCTTCGTTGCGGGCGGTGATGGGAAAGAACTTGGCTACAGCGAAGAGATGTTTGATGCTTTTCTAGCAGACGTACAGAAACAGCGGCCAGATATAGTTATCCTAAGCGGAGATTTGACCAATAATGGCGAGAAAAAAAGTCATTTGGATATGGCCCGGAGATTATTATTAATAGAGAAATCAGGCGCGCAGGTATATGTGATTCCCGGCAACCACGATATAGCAAACCCATGGGCAAGAGGATTTAGGGGTACGAAGCAATACAGGACCGATTTCATTCGTGCGAGTGAGTTTTCGCAAATCTATAACCGTTACGGATATGCTGAAGCGGTTTCAAGAGATAAGAAAACACTCAGCTATTTGGCTGCACCGAGTGAGCATCTGTGGCTGCTGATGTTGGATACGAGCCAATATCTTAACAATAAAAGGCTAGGTCATCCGCAACTCAATGGTAAAATTTCAAAATCAACGCTAAGATGGATCAAGAAGTGTAATAAGTTGGCTGCTGAGCAAGGTGCGGAATTGATTCCGGTGATGCATCATAGTCTGCTGAATCATAGTGATTTCAACCAGAAGGGGTTTACTCTTGACAATAGCGAAGATGTACTGTATCAATTCCATAAGAACAGAATATCTGCCGTGCTAAGCGGTCATATTCACATACAGAATATTTGCTCCAATATACAGGACAACCATCCTATATTCGATATTGCGACAAATGCTCTTTCGGTATATCCGCACAAATATGGAGTCGTTGCTTATCATATAAATAGCCGAATGTTCTCATATGATACGGTTTCGCTGAATGTGCAGCAATGGGCAGCGAATGCTTTACTCAAAGACGAAAATTTACTTCATTTTGAAGCCTATAGCCGTGGACATTTTGAGGAAATTGCTTATCTAAGGAACTTTAATAATATCGATATGAATAACATATTCAATAACCAAAAGGACAATAATCATCTGAACATTCAATTGTCACCGATCAAGCGATGATTACAATTTGATACAGGAGAGATGCTGAATGGAATTTAGAGAACCGAAAGAAATCACGCCTAAAGAACTAGCTAAACGACTTGAACGAGGGGAGCCCGTGCAGGTTATCGATGTACGCGAGCCTGATGAGTGGGTTGAGGGATATATTGCAGGCTCTAAGCATATCCCGCTGGGACAATTGATGGAGAATCAACATAAACTTGATCCAAGACATGAGATCATTATCGTGTGTAGAAGCGGGGGTAGAGCTGGGCGAGCCTGTGAGTTATTAAGCGGAAAAGGATTCAATGTCACCAATTTAGTAGGCGGCCTCCTCGCATGGACGGGGAGTCTCACGCAAGGTTAAGAGTGAACAACATGGATATTGACGAAATGATGAAGGAGACCCATGATTTTTGTATTTCTATCACTTGCTGTTTGCGAATGGGGTTATCTTTTACTGAAGATAATCTTTTTTTTGTTATCTGATTTCACAAAACATTCATTAGACCGACGGTCGGTCTGGTGTTATACTGATGTTATTCGGAGGCGGTTGGATTGAGCAGAGTGGTCAAGGCGGCAGGAGAACGAAAGCATGAGATCATCGTTGCAGCATCGGCCCTTTTTATAGAAAAAGGGTATGGGGAAGTGCCGATCAGTGAGATTCTGGACAAAGTTGGCATAGCCAAAGGAACGTTCTATCATTATTTCTCATCGAAAGAAGAGCTTTTGAGTGAAATTCTTGAGCGTAGGCTACAGCAGATTGGCAGGAAAGCTGATGAGATTGCGGCTCACGAAGCCATGCCCGCGATTGAGAAGCTTCGGTCAGTCATGGGGATTATCTTTATGAGTGGTCGGGGTCAAGAAGGGTTTGTCTTAGACCCAACAGATGAGCGGCACCTACTCATGCAGATGAAGCTGACAAATCTGTTCTATGGGAAGCTCAAGCCTGTGCTCTTAGCGATTACGGTGCAGGGAGTGAAAGAAGGTATTTTTCAGACAGGAGATCCGTCGGATATCACGGACCTATTGCTCAGGGGAATTACTAGCTTTACAAATCAATCCTTCCGCGAAATGATGGACCCGGGTGTTGCGATGCAAAAAATAAAAAGCATAGGGTTAGTGCTAACAAGAGTGTTAGGCTTGCCGGAGGATACCGCAGTGTTCCCGGTTATGAGCCCACAAGGAGAAGATAGACGATGATTAATCAACGAAGAAGAAGGACTTTACTCTGGTTCTCGTTTTTATTGCTTCCGGTAAGTTTGAATTATTTTTCGCCTTATTTAATTATTGATGGACTGTTTCATGGGATCATTGGAGGGGCATTTCTGGTATGGAGTGGGTTTTTTCTTAGCTCTCTTGTGTTTGGTCGGGCGGCTTGCTCATACGTGTGCCCTTATGGGGGACTGCAAATGACAATGGATAAGGTATTGGGTAAACCGCTTAAGCAAGTTCCTTTCCTACGCGGGTTCAGAATTGGTTTAGGGTTGGTATGGGCCTTGTTTATCCTTTATCCATTGGTAGATCATCTATCGGGATTGCGATTAAATCCGCTATATATGACCGAGAGTGGAATATCGGCCGATAACTGGGCTAAGCTGCTTTTTTATTATTTTATCGTGATTATGTTAGGGTTATTGCCATTATTCATGGGTAAGCGGGCGACTTGTCATTACGTATGTCCAATGTCAATTCTAAACATAGCAGGCAGTAAGCTGAAGGATCACTATAAATGGCGGTCGCTTCATCTAGAAGGCGACAAAGAAAAGTGCGTATCCTGCGGAAAGTGCAGTAAGGCATGTTCAATGAGTCTTCCTGTAACGGAGATGGTACAGACCGGCAAGCTGCAGCATACAGAATGCATTCTCTGCGGTGAGTGTGTAAGTGCTTGCGGGACAGGTGCAGTACAACGAACATGGAAGTGGAAAAAGTTTTAAGGAAAGTATTGAGCTGCACTCTGTGCGGCTTTTTTTGTGTTAAAAGAATTTGAACTAGTTTTATGAAAGTGGTAGACTTTCTCAAGAGGACTCCTCATTCTAATAAAGCTGAGAACATCCCCCTGAACACAGGCATCTTTTAATAAAGGAGAAGGTTCAAATTGCTATTTAAACAATGGATTGCACCTGAATATTACAATCTAACTTCAGAAATGGAGCACCATGACTCTACTAAGCTTGCGCTCAAATGGTTAGATGAGCAGGGTGTTTACGAAGAGATCACTTACGGTGAACTATTAAGGATGGCTAATCAACTCGCAAATGGGCTAGTAGACCTTGGACTTCGTAAAGGAGACCGAGTACTCGTTATGGTGCCTCGGAGGATCATTGCTTATGTTATATATCTGGCATGTTTGAAGATGGGACTGGCTATTATCCCCTCCTCGGAAATGCTCCGCGCCAAGGATCTAGCTTATCGACTTCACCATTCAGAGGCTCGGGCAGTTATAGCTTGGTCGGATGCTACACAGGAAGTGGATAAGATTGGAGAAGATACTCCTTCACTTGATTATCGCATCGCCGTTTCAGCTAAGGGAGCTGAGATTAAGGCTAGTTGGCTAGGTTTGGAGCAATTGATGGAAGGCCAATCCGATACCTTCGCTGCGGTGGACACTCATCGGGATGATATGGCAATTCTTGCTTATACCTCTGGAACGACTGGCAATCCTAAAGGCGTTGTACATAGTCATGGCTGGGGTTATGCTCACCTGCGAATCACTGCCTCTCTCTGGTTGGATATCAAGGAATCGGATACGGTATGGGCGACGGCTGCACCAGGTTGGCAGAAGTGGATTTGGAGTCCGTTTCTATCCATCCTTGGAAGCGGAGCCACGGGGTTTGTGTACAACGGATCCTTCCAACCGAACCGGTATTTGGAGCTCATGCAGGATTATGGCATACAGGTGTTATGCTGCACACCAACAGAATATCGACTAATGGCGAAAATCGATGGTCTTAACCGATATGATTTGTCTAACTTACGTAGTGCAGTATCGGCTGGTGAGCCGTTAAACGAGGAGGTCATCAACGAATTCCGGCGCCATTTTAACTTAACCATTCGTGACGGCTACGGGCAAACCGAAAGCACCCTGCTAATCGGGACGTTGCTGGATGCACCCTTGCGAATCGGTTCCATGGGGAGATCCATTGCTGAAGGACTTGTAGAAATTATTGACGAAGCAGGGAACCCGCTTCCTGCGGGACAAGTAGGGGATATTGCCGTTCGTTCAGATATGCCAGCGTTGTTCCAAAGCTATTATCAAGATCCTGAACGAAAACCAGCTTGCATGCATGGCAGTTTCTTTGTGACGGGTGATCGGGCCAAAAAAGATGCGGAAGGGTACTTCTGGTTTGAAGGGCGCGGGGATGATATTATTATTAGCTCAGGTTACACGATAGGTCCGTTTGAGGTAGAAGAAGCACTTATGAAGCATCAAGCCGTAAAAGAATGTGCTGTTGTAGCTAGTCCTGATTATATTCGGGGTCATGTTGTCAAAGCCTTTATCGTATTAAAAGAAGGTATAGCGGGTACACCGGAGCTCATTAAAGAGCTTCAGGACCAAGTGAAGGAATGGACGGCTCCTTATAAGTATCCACGAAAGATAGAATTTATAAAGGATCTTCCGAAGACCAATTCGGGTAAGATCCGCAGAATAGAACTGCGGCAGCAGGAGCAAGCAAATTCGCAGGATTAAATTAAGATTAATGTTCTATAACAGAAAAGAGGCAGCCTAGGACTCTAGTTTCTCGTCCTAGGCTGCCGTTCGTTTTCCAACATAGTGAAAACAAGGATCCTTCGACTTGCTAACTAACCCACTTTGGTCGCTTTTATAATGGCGGATACGATGTATTGATCCAAGTTCGCGCCTGGAATCCAATCTTTAATAAACGATTTGGATTCATCTTTGGGTTCGATGGAAATATCGCTAAAACCACTTTGCACAAGCATTGACTCTAGATCCCCGATAGATGAGGCCCCTGAAATGCATCCCGAATAAAACTTATCCATATCATTTTTGATTTCAGGGGGAAGCTCTGCTGTTGTGACAATGTCAGAAATAGCGAGTCGACCGCCAGGCTTGAGCACACGGAATGCCTCGTTGAACACCTGTTGTTTATCCGGAGATAGGTTGATCACACAATTGGAAATAATGACATTCACGGTTTGATTGGCAACAGGTAAATGTTCAATTTCGCCTAGGCGGAAATCTGTATTTGTAAAGCCACCCTTAACTGCGTTGCTGCGGGCTCGACTAACCATTTCAGGCGTCATATCTACTCCAATGACACCACCGCTATTACCCACCTGACGTGAAGCAAGAAAACAATCAAAACCTCCGCCACTTCCCAAATCCAGCACAACCTCACCTGCCTGCAAAGCCGCAATAGCTTGGGGGTTTCCACAGCCAAGGCCAAGGTTTGCACCAGCAGGGACCGCGTTTAATTCATCTGCCGAGTAGCCAATCTGAGCAGATATATCGAAATCGGATGGTGTACTGCAGCAGTTGTTTTCGTTGTGCGAAGGATTACTTGTTGGACAACAAGAATCTCCTGTATCATTCAGTACAATTTGTTTATAACGGTTGCGGACATTTTGCCGAATTTGATCATTTGTAAGCTTTGTCATCTAAATCACTCCTTTTATTTGTATAGTGCAAGTATAAGAGAGGAAAAAATTTTACCCTGTTACGGGTCTGCAGCACTTATCAGATTTGCCCATGGCCTCATTTAACAGCGTAATGGAACGAATAACCATCTCACTTTCGAACTCACTCATATAAGAAAAAACCTCGCCAAGATAGGCATTCATCTGCTGGTCAATTGTCGTGGCAACGTATTTTCCTTGAACGGTGAGGGAGAGGGTATAGACTCTCCGGTCGCTTGGGTCTGGCGTTTTCTGGATCAATTCCATTGTAATCAAGGATTGAACCTGCCTGCTGAACGTTGTAATGTCTGTTCCTAACGCCTCGGCGATTTGCTGCATCGATGGATTATGCCGACGATCCACTTCATAAAGAATGTGGCTTTGCACTAGCGATACATCTTTGCCCAGAGTGGAACAGCAGTATTTGTTTAGTAAGCCAAAGCGTCGGGACATGATCTGGAAGAGTTCGCGAGTGTTTTCCATAGGGTCATACACCTCTTGATTTAGTTATACCTTATTTAATTGCAAATTGCAACTATAAATTTTCTATATTACCGCCAGAAAGTTGAACAGCTTGCCTTATCCAAAATATTAAACTCGATCATTAACGCAAGTAAGGAGAAATCAACCGGACGATCCCATTTGATACGTACCAATTGCGTGGTGTGATCATAGCCAGCTTGCTTAATTTCATCAGAAAAATGATTAATCCCTGCCACTTCAGGGGCAACGGCCAAATGATGGTTGGCTATACTAAAGCCAATAATAAATGTGCCGTGATCTGTAAACATAGGTTGATTCCACGCTATTTTCGGCATTAGACTTGGAAATTTTTCACTTACCCAAGCTAAAACTTCTTCCGCACGTTCCCGATGTTGCGGGTTGTCAATCTTCGCTAAATATTCTGCAAAAACCTCCATCTTGTTTCCTCCTATAATACCCG
>JACMJI010000172.1 GCA_014380705.1 Gorillibacterium sp.
AGCAGTTTGAAGGCAAACCAGATAAACAAACGAAGAAAGAATTGACAAACGCTTATCTGATGTACCAATCACAGGATAACGCTTTCCTTGCAAACAAGAACATCCGTGAAGCATTAACCTTGGCGATTGATCGTCAACAGCATATCGATATCGTTCTGAAGAACGGTTCTACTGCTGCAACGGGTCTTGTTCCTGTTGGTACCGCTGATGGCAACAATGGCGAATTCCGTAAAACTGCTGGCGACACCATGGCACCATTTGATGCTGCAAAAGCAAAAGAATTGCTTGCTACCGGTCTTAAAGAGCTTGGTTTGACTGCTCTGCCTGAATTTAAAGTAACAGCAGATGACACCGAAGGCGCCAAGAAGAGCTTAGAATTTATCCTAGCTCAATGGTCGCAAAACCTTGGAGTTAACGCGCTTGCTGATCCAGTTCCTCACGAATTACGTGTTGAGCGTCAACATAACAAGGACTACCAAGTAATCATCGCTCTCTGGGGTGCTGACTACAATGACCCGATGACGTTCCTAGACATGTGGACAACAAAGAGCGACTTCAATGAAACGGGTTGGTCTAACGCAGCTTATGACAAATTCATTGCTGATGCTCAAGGTGAAGTAGATGGAGCGAAACGTGCTGCCATTCTTGTTGAAGCAGAGAAATTGTTGATGGATGAGATGCCGATCGGTCCTCTGTACTTCCGTACCCAAGTATATGCTTTGAATCCTAACGTTACAGGTTTGTACTACCCGTCGTTTGGTCAAGAATGGGAATTGAAGTACGTCGACATTAAATAATTACGTTGCCTTTGATTAAAGAAGGGGCCGTACTCGCATCCTGCGAACGGCCCGTTTTTTACTGAAAAAAAGGCGGTGATCACAAAATAGATTTAGGTGGTGCCTTTTATGATAAAGTTTATCATCCGCCGGTTAGTGTATATGGTGATTACACTTTGGTTAATCATTACGGCGGTTTTCTTTCTGATGAAGAATCTTCCAGGGGATCCCTTTGGAGAAGCTTCGATGAAAATGTCAAACGAAGCAAAGCTTATTTTAATGAAGCAATATGGACTCGATCGGCCAATTTGGGAGCAATACCTTAAATATTTAGGTAATGTCATTCAAGGTGATTTGGGTAGATCCTATCAATTCCCAACCACTCAGGTTACAGAAAAGATAGCTCAAGGCATTGGCGCATCTGCTGAACTCGGCATGTGGGCTTTACTTATTGCTATTATTGTTGGTTTAGCTTTGGGTATTATTGCTTCACTTAATCATGGCAAAGGTTTGGATTATACGGCCATGTTCACAGCTGTTGCTGGTGTTGCTGTTCCGTCAATGGTACTTGGACCGCTGCTTTCTTATTATGTCGGCGTTAAAATGCAATGGTTAGGTCTCCCATCTGCTCTGTGGAATGGACCGGAATATCGTGTTCTACCTGCGATTGCATTATCCTTTGGTACGATTGCCATCTTGGCACGTCTGATGCGTGCATCCATGCTAGATGTTTTAAGCCATGACTATATTAAAACTGCCAAAGCGAAGGGTTTGTCGAGGAATACCACGGTGTGGAAGCACACTGTTCGGAACGCAATCATTCCGGTCATTACCGCGCTCGGTACGATAACAGTAAATCTAATTACGGGAACACTCATCGTGGAGCAGGTTTTTGCCGTTCCGGGCTTGGGCAAACACTTTGTGCAAGCAATTTATTCCAATGACTATACCATGATTGCGGGACTGACGATTTTTTATTCCGCACTCCTGATGCTTGCTTTATTTATCGTTGATGTCTCATACGGGTTTATCGATCCACGGATCCGTGTAACGAAAGGGAGGGGTTAAGGTTGCAGGAGATTAATCAAGCGTCATTTGCGCCTGTTGTCCGAGACCAACTCGGCACTGAGAAAATTGTTCGCCCTTCCATTAATTACTGGGAGGATGCATGGAGACGATTAAAGAAGAACAAAATGTCCATGGGCGGCCTTATTGTTCTTATCGTATTAACGATTGTAGCGATTATCGCGCCTTTATTGACTAACCATACGTATGCTTTTCAAGACTATGCATCAAAGGAATTAGCGCCAAACAGTCAATTTTGGTTTGGTACAGATGAATTTGGTCGAGACATGTGGACGCGTATTTGGTGGGGAACGCGAATTTCTCTCTTCATCGGAGTTATGGCGGCTTTGATTGACTTGATCATTGGTGTTCTATACGGCGGAATCGCAGCCTATTTAGGTGGACGAGTCGATGATATTCTGATGAGAATTATGGAAATCATTTATTCGATTCCTTTCCTTTTAGTTACGATTCTTCTGATTATGTTCCTGGAGCCAGGTGTTTGGACAATCATTATTGCTTACTCGATAACGGGTTGGGTTGGTATGGCAAGACTTGTTAGAGGACAAATCCTACAAATCAAGGAACAAGAGTTTGTTCTCGCTGCTCGTACACTCGGGGCTAGTCCAAGTCGCATTATTTTGAAGCATCTAATTCCGAATGCTCTTGGGATCATCATTGTACAGATTACTTTCGTTGTGCCCAGTGCAATATTTGCGGAAGCTTTCCTGAGCTTTCTCGGTCTTGGCATCAAGGCACCCTTAGCTTCTTTAGGTGCTTTAATCAGTGATGGAATTGGTGTTTTGCGTTTCTATCCTTACCGCTTGATTATTCCTACCATTATCTTTAGCTTAATTCTACTCAGCTGCAACTTGCTCGGTGACGGTCTGCGCGATGCGTTCGATCCGAAACTGAGGAAATAAGGGGTGATAAACGAATGAAAAATAAACGGATTCTGGAAGTTACTGACCTGCAGGTTTCCTTTAAGACCTATGCCGGTGAAGTTCAGGCAGTACGCGGTGTAACGTTCCATTTGGATAAAGGGGAAGTTCTTGCTATTGTTGGAGAGTCAGGCTGTGGCAAATCGGTTACAGCTCAGACGATCATGCGTTTAGTACCTGCTCCCCCGAGCTTTATCAAGAATGGCTCTATTGTCTTCGATGAAAAAACAGATATTGTCAAGCTTTCTGAAGGTCAAATGCAGAAAATTCGTGGATCTGAAATGGGTATGATTTTTCAGGATCCGATGACATCTTTAAATCCAACAATGACCGTTGGTAAACAAATCTCTGAAAGCTTGATCAAGCATCAAAACATGAACAAGGAAAGAGCGATGGCACGCTCTTTGGAGATGCTTAAGCTTGTTGGTATGTCTAACCCCGAAGGTCGTTTACGGCAATATCCTCATGAGCTTTCCGGAGGGATGCGTCAGCGTGTCATGATCGCTATCGCTCTAGCCTGTAATCCTAAGCTTCTGATCGCGGATGAGCCAACGACAGCATTGGATGTAACAATTCAAGCTCAGATTATTGAACTTATGCAGGATTTGAAGGAAAAAACCGATTCTTCGATTATTCTCATCACTCATGACCTGGGTGTTGTTGCCGAGATGGCTGACCGTGTTATTGTTATGTATGCTGGCAAAATTGTAGAGGAAGGTATGATTGACGACATCTTCTACAAACCACGTCACCCCTATACGTGGGGACTCCTTCGCTCTGTTCCGCGTTTGGATGCAGAGAACAAGAGTGACTTGGTTCCGATTCCCGGAACTCCACCAGATTTGTTCGCACCTCCTAAAGGCTGTGCCTTTGCTGACCGTTGCCCCTATGCGATGTCAATTTGTCTAGAGAATGATCCAGACAAATTCCTCATCGAAAACGATCATTATGCGGCGTGTTGGCTTAATCATCCGGATGCCCCACCAATAGTCCGTCCGATCGAAGCGGGAGGTGCTTTAAATGTCTGAGGAACAGATCATTTTAGAAATTAAGGATATGAAGAAGCACTTTACGGTTGGCTCCAATAAAAGGCTAAAGGCTGTCGATGGCATCACCTTTAGCGTGAAAAAGGGAGAAACGTTAGGTATTGTCGGGGAATCCGGTTGTGGTAAATCTACCGCAGGCAAAACAATTATCGGACTTTACGATATTACTCAAGGTGATGTTATCTACAAAGGAAAAAGCATTAAGAAAATGAACGCTAAAGAACGTCGTGAATATACACGCAGTATGCAAATGGTATTTCAGGACCCTTATGCTTCCCTTAATCCGCGGATGACGGTCGGTGATATTATTGCTGAAGGCATAGATATCCATGGTTTGGCTAAGAATCGTGCAGATCGTCGTAACCGTGTGATCGAGCTTTTGGAAGCGGTTGGATTAAACGCCGAACATGCGGGTCGGTTTCCCCATGAGTTCTCTGGTGGTCAACGCCAACGTATCGGTATTGCTCGTGCACTTGCTATCGAGCCTGAATTTATCGTTGCGGACGAGCCAATTTCTGCTCTTGACGTTTCCGTTCAAGCGCAGGTAATCAACCTTTTTCAAAAGCTGCAAAAAGAGCGTGGTCTTACCTACCTGTTTATTGCTCATGACTTAGCCATGGTTAAGCATATTTCTGACCGGATCGGCGTTATGTACCTCGGTAAATTAGTGGAACTAACGACATCCGCCCATTTGTATGCCAATCCGCTCCATCCTTATACGGTTTCACTACTTTCCGCTATTCCGATTCCGGATCCAGAAATTGAACGCTCACGTGAGCGGATCATTCTTGAGGGAGAAGTCCCAAGTCCGCTGAATCCGCCTAGTGGATGTCCTTTCCGTACACGCTGCCCGAAGGTAATGGATGTTTGCTCACAGTCTATGCCTCCGTTAATTGAACGTGAGAGCGGGCATTTTGTAGCCTGCCATCTCTATTAGAGCTTGTTCATCTTAACAACCGCCCTTACCGGCGGTTGTTTTTTGTGCGCCTCTTATGTACAATCAGAATAATGTGCCGCTAGGGTAATCGAATGGAGGCTTTATATTGATTTTAGAACTTTTTTCCATAAAAAGTGGACAGCAGGTATCAGAAGATTACCTTCATCAGTTTGATCTTGTGAAGGATCTGTACGCCTATAATCCATGGGATAATAGGTGCCAAGTAGAACGTGCAGCTTGGTTAGACCAACGAGGAACTCTCACTGCTGATCGGAATAAATTAATTACCTCACTGTTGTCATTTAACCATAGAATTGGCAACGCTCCTGAAGCTATTGAACAGATTGAAGCGCTTCGTGACCCTCGAACACTGGTTATCGTTGGTGGACAACAAGCAGGGCTTTTTACGGGTGAACTACTCGTTATGTATAAAGCAATTACTATTCTACATGCAGCTAAAGCGGCTGAGAAAAATCTCGGGCGTCCCGTTATTCCAGTATTCTGGATCGCAGGAGAGGATCATGATTTTGATGAAGTGAATCATATTCAATTAGTAAGCCCACAACAAGAAATAAGTAAGATTAATCTTCATCTTCCCGATCATACCCGCACCTCAATTAGTCGTTTGCAGATTCCGGATTGGCAACCCGTGATCGATCAATTAAAGGAAGCTTTACTTGATACCGAGTTTAAAGACGATATTATTCATAGACTATCATTATTCGCAAAGACCTCAACCACGTTAACTGAATTATTTGCCCAAATGATGGCTTGGCTCTTCGGTTCACAGGGGCTTGTGCTCTTAGATTCGGATGATCCTGAATTAAGAATGATCGAGGCTCCTATGTTTCAACGTTTAATTGAAGAGCAAGAGACGCTTTCACGTTCTTATAAAGCGGGAAAAATCAACGTTGAGCGACTCGGATACATACCACAAGCTGATGTGAATGATCAAAGTACGAACCTTTTTGTTTTTGATAACAAGGGGGAACGAATTCTATTGCATCGCCGGGGAAGTGAATATACAGATCGTAAGGGGGAGAGGAGCTATAGCCAGGAAGAGTTGCTTCAACTTCTGGATAACTCCCCCCAATCGTTTAGTAATAATGTATTAACTCGCCCCCTTATGCAGGAGTTCTTATTTCCTGTGTTGGCGACTGTACTAGGTCAAGGAGAATTGGCATACTGGGGTTTGACAAAGCCGGCCTTTGAATCGCTCGAAATGCAGATGCCTATTTTGCTGCCCCGTAAAAGCTATACTTTGGTCGAAGGCACAGTTGCCAAACATATGCGTAAATACCATTTGACCTTTGATGATGTGCTTTATCGTTTTGCCATAGCTAAGGAAAACTGGCTCACTCAGCAAGATAGCCTGGGTCTGGACCGTTTGTTTGCCGAGACAAAAGATAAATTCAGGGAACTTTACGAGCCCTTGGTGCAGACTGTTGCTTCCATAAATCCTGGAATGGCTAAGCTTGGAAATGTGAATATGATGAAGATATTGGAGCAGATGGAGTTTCTCGAGGCACGCTCAACGGATGCTTATCGCTCGCAATTTGATGCATCCATCCGTCAGTGGGACCGGATAGCATTGTCTTTAGTACCAGCGGGCAAGCTTCAAGAACGGAGTTATAATGTACTGTCTTATCTGGTGAAATACGGTGATGCTTGGCTGCAAGAATTAATTGCTAACCCGACAGATCATTGGGGTACCCATCAGTTGGTTTATATCAGTTAATATTTTTTTGTTCATTAGATACACAAATTTAACCTAGGAGGAATACATAAATGAGTGCACGGGAGAGAAGTATTGTAACGGATATGGCGCTTGCGCCCGAGGGACATTTGAAGATTGAGTGGGTCAACGCTCACATGCCAGTACTTAACCGAATTAAAGAGCAATTTGTTAAGGAACAACCCTTTAAAGGACTAAAGGTTGCTATTTCTCTTCACCTTGAGGCCAAAACCGCTTATTTAGCAAAAGTTGTTCAAGCCGGTGGGGCAGAAGTTTTCATAACCGGGAGCAATCCGTTATCTACACAGGATGATGTTTGTGCGGCGTTGGTTGAGGATGGAGTTACTGTATATGCCAAATACAATCCTGAACCAAAGGAATACAAGGAGCTTTTGATTAAAGCGCTGGAAGTAGAGCCTGATCTGATTATCGATGATGGCGGAGACTTGGTCACACTGCTCCATACCGAGCGCACCGACCTGCTAAAGAACGTTCGTGGCGGCGCTGAGGAGACAACAACAGGTATTCTTCGGTTGAAAGCGTTAGAGAAGGAAGGTTCTTTATCCTTCCCGATGGTTGCTGTAAACGACGCATACTGCAAATATTTGTTTGATAACCGCTATGGCACAGGGCAATCTGTATTTGACGGTATTAATCGGACAACGAATCTTGTGGTCGCTGGCAAAACCGTTGTTGTTGTTGGCTATGGCTGGTGTGGTAAAGGAGTTGCAATGCGGGCTAAAGGTCTTGGTGCGAATGTCATTGTAACGGAAGTGGATGCCATTAAAGGTGTCGAGGCCTATATGGATGGGTTCGCCATCATGCCAATGGCAGAGGCGGCTAAACGGGGTGATCTCTTCGTAACCGTAACGGGGAACAAGGATGTCATCCGCGGGGAGCATTTCCAAGTTATGAAGGATGGAGCTATTCTGTCCAATGCAGGCCACTTTGATGTTGAAATAAACATTCCAGAGCTTACAGAGCTATCGAATGCTAAGCGTACGGTTCGCCACAACATTGAAGAATATCAATTAAAGAGCGGGCGCAAGCTGTACCTGCTTGCGGAAGGTCGATTGGTTAATTTGGCGGCAGGTGATGGTCATCCGGCTGAAATTATGGATATGACCTTTGCTTTGCAAGCCTTGGCTCTCAAATTTGTGAATGAAAACTACCAGAAAATAGGAAAAACCGTTGTTAGCCTGCCCTACGAAATGGATGAGCAGGTAGCCCGTTTTAAACTAGAATCTCTCGGAACGGGGATTGATCGACTATCAGAAGAGCAGGTTGCTTACCTAAATAGTTGGCAGCAGCATTGATTGTGACAAAATCTGTTCATATTTTGTTAATTATTTTAGCCAAGTTACAATAATCGACAAACCAAGGCGACGAATTCGTATACAATTAGAATGCATTTATGGTCTTAGGACCATAGTTATTGAACTAAGGAGAAGCCGAGGATGAACGAATCTTTAACCGCTTTACTAAGTAAGTTCAAGCTAGATCTTGGGACAGAACCCTTGCCTATTGAGCTTGGTGGTTACTACCACCGCAAGGGCAACAAGAAACACATCATAGTAAATAATGCTTTGCCTTATGATAAGAAGATTGAAATTTGTTATGAACTTGTATTCAAACACTGTTTGGATGAAAAGGGCATATCGTTCATCCCTTGTTATCTGTCGGAAGAAACAACCTACAAAGGTCTCTACCGAAAAAGAGGAGCTGCAAGTTAATGCGGGTACGGCTGATTTGACTAATTTTCGACATCCCCATTAAATATTTTTTAAAATCCTGCCCAAGAGGCAGGATTTTTTGATTTTATTCAGAATAACTATATAGTCTGTGGTAAGAAGTGGGGAATTGTGGAGGGAAAGGGGCGATCATCTATGTTTATGGGCGAATATCAGCATAGCATTGATGAAAAAGGCCGCCTCATCATCCCAGCGAAGTTTCGCGATGACCTCGGTGCTTCTTTTATCGCGACTCGCGGTTTGGATCAATGTCTTTTTGTATATCCCCAGTCCGAATGGAACCTGCTCGAGCAGAAGCTTAAATCGTTATCCTTGATGAAGTCGGATGCCCGATTATTCAATCGGTTTCTCTTCTCGGGTGCGACCGAATGCGAACTCGATAAACAGGGAAGGGTAAACCTGCCGAAGAACCTCTTGGAGCATGCCAAACTAGACAAAGACTGTGTAGTAATTGGCGTCTCTAGCAGAGTAGAAATCTGGAGCAGGGAGGTCTGGACCCACTACTCACGGCAATCTGAGGAATCTTTTAATGAAATTGCTGAGAAGTTGGTGGATTTCAGCTTCGATCTCTAAACAATCGACATAGGGAGGCCAGTCAAGTGTTTCACCATATAACCGTATTGAAAGAAGAGGCTGTCGTTGGTCTAAATATTGATCCAGCAGGAATTTACGTAGATTGTACTTTAGGTGGAGCCGGTCATAGTGAGCGAATTGCTTCCGCGCTGGGACCTGAGGGCCGATTAATCGCTTTTGACCAAGATGAAACCGCCTTAGCACATGCAGAACAACGCCTATCCCCATATAAAGACCGTGTTATGCTAGTTAAAAGCAACTTTAGGTACATAAAAGAGGCTTTGAAGCAAGCATCCGTTCCAATGGACGGAGATCGCCCACAGGTAAATGGTATCTTATTCGATTTGGGAGTTTCCTCTCCACAGCTTGATGAAGCGGAACGAGGATTTAGCTACAATCAAGAAGCGGAACTTGATATGAGGATGGATCGCAGTGCACCTCTTACTGCTAAAGATATTGTAAATAGCTGGTCGGAAATGGAAATTGCCCGAATTTTGTATCAATACGGCGAAGAGAAATTTTCCCGGAGAATTGCAGGTCGCATCCTTGCGTATCGGGAACATACTCCCATAGAGTCTACCCTTCAGCTAGCCGAAATTATTAAAGAGGCCATCCCCGCTGCAGCAAGACGTACAGGTCCTCATCCGGCTAAACGGAGCTTTCAAGCTCTGCGTATTGCTGTAAATGATGAATTGCGAGCTTTTGAGGATGCGCTAAGTGAGTCCATCGATTGTTTAGCTCCCAAAGGGAGAATAGCTGTGATTACCTTTCATTCTCTGGAGGATCGGATCTGTAAGCAAACCTTTGCAAAGCTTCTTGGCAAGTGTACATGTCCAACTGATTTCCCCATCTGTGTTTGCGGGACGAAGTCTGAATTGGTACTCGTCAACCGAAAACCCATTGAGCCCTCTGAGCAAGAACTTGAATTGAATGCTCGAGCACGTTCAGCAAAGCTTCGTGTGGCTGAGAAAACAGGATAAGTTTGAACAAAACAAAAATAATTCTTTATATACGATAGACGGATTATAACGAAAAGGGGTAGATCATCTTGGCGTCTTATACACAAGGCAGCTTGGCGATAAAGCAACCATACAGACAAGAAATAACAGAGGTTCAGAGATATGCAAAGTCGAATGTGTCTCCTAAAACGCTTAAGCTATCTGCACTTGAGAAGTTATTTTATATTGCATTAAGTGTGGTCCTTACTTTCTTACTTGGCAGCTTGGTGTTGCTAAACTCACAAATGTATAGCATTAACAAGGATATTTTGGATACTAAAACTTATATCAAAAAAGCAGATATTACAGGTGACGAACTCAAGAAGAAGCTGGCGGATATCAAGAATCCAACAGCACTAAGCATCTATGCGGAGGGCTTAGATTTTCATCCTGTGACTGAAGACCAGAAGCCAAGTCATAATCTTAATGGCCAGGATGAGATCAAAGAAACGGCATCCCGATAATACGATAACGGAGTCGAACCAAACATGGAGAAACAATTCAAAGTCCGGTCATTGCTGATCGGCATCTTTTTTTTCCTATTGTTTTTTGTCGTCGTCGGTAGAATCTACTGGCTGCAGGTTGTACAAGCGTCTGGACTAAGAGAGATGGCACAAGAGCTATGGAAAGAGGAAGAAATCCTCAATCCAGTTCGAGGTACGATCATGGATCGCAATGGCAGACCTCTTGCTGAAGAGACCGCTGCTTATACCGTTGTTGTAAGTCCCCGAGACATCCATGCTAGGGGAATCGAGCGCGAGGTTGCCCATGAACTAACTTCAGTCCTTAAGCTCAAGGATGATCCAGCTTATTTGATTGACCTTGAAGATCGACTCTATAAACTTGTTACCAAGAAGAAGCCTGAATCGGATGAACTTCGAACCTGGGTAGAGATTGGTAATGAGGGTTGGAAAATTGATGGCGAGAAAAAACGCATAATTGATGAGCTTGTGAAGCGATTTCAGGATCAATTAAAACAGAAGAATATAGCTAAATACAAAGTAGTAGGTATTTATACGACAACAACTGAGAAACGCAGTTATCCCAATGGTCGTCTGGCCTCACAGCTTCTCGGCTACTTGAACAAAGACGGAGAAGCCATAATGGGGCTGGAGAAGCAGCTGAATCAACAGCTAACAGGTACGGTAGGTGAGCTCATTCAGGAAACAGACCTGAAGGGCGTAGAGATTCCTGGCTCGAAAATGACGCTGACTCCTGCAATTGATGGCTTGGATGTTCGGCTAACCATTGATCAAAACATTCAGTATTATATCGAAAAAACACTGCGTAAATATACGGCAGAGTGGAAGCCAAAAAGTATGACCGCGATCGCTGTTAACCCAAAGACGATGGAGATTCTTGGCATGGCCAGTACACCGGATTTCGATCCGAATACATTCTGGGAATTTGAAGATCAGCGTGCATTTCGCAATCGGGCGATTAGTGATCAATTTGAGCCAGGATCTACCTTCAAGATCGTAACGCTCGCTGGTGCAATTGAGCAGAATCTATGGAAACCCGAGGCCATATATGAATCAGGTTCTGTAAAGTTCACAGGTATGAGTACGATTCGGGATCATAATTGGATAGGTTGGGGACCAATTTCTTTTATGGAAGGACTCGTTAGGTCAAGTAACGTGCTATTCGCCAAGCTTGGATATGAGGGGCTAGGCAAAGAGAAATTTAAAGGCTATGTGAATAAATTCGGATTTGGTGAGAAAACAGGAATTGACTTGGTCGGCGAAGGGGCGGGGAGTGCTCCATTTCGTTGGGAATCGGACTATGCCCGCTCGACCTTTGGGCAATCGATATCGGTTACTGCCATACAAGAGGTAGCGGCCTTTGCGGCAATCGCCAACGGTGGAAAACTGATGAAGCCTTATGTAATTAAAGAAATCATCGAACCCCAGACTGGTAAAGTCATCCAATCCAAGAAACCTGAATTGGTTCGCCAAGTAGTTAGTCCTGAGGTTGCTAGACAGACAACTCTTGCTTTAGAGCATGTCATGATTGATGAACATGGTACAGGCTTAGGCGCAGCAATCAGCGGTTACCGCATCGCCGGTAAAACAGGTACAGCCAACATTGTACCTGAAGGAGCAAATACGTACTCCGAGGATACATGGTTGATTTCCTTCATTGGTTATGCACCTGTCGAAGACCCACAAGTCCTCATTGCTATTATTGCTGACCAACCTGAGTTGTCAGGCGACTTCCACACGGGCAGTTCTGTAACACTACCCGCATTCAAAGAAATTATGGGTGAGACACTTGCTTATATGGGCATCCCTACGTCAGACAGTAAAGCCAGAATAACTAAGGCCCAAGCAACGGCAAGTGTACCTGATCTATTGGGTTTAACAACAACCGCGGCTAATGCCAAGCTTAATGCTATTGGCCTTACGGCCCAGGTGCTGGGCGAAGGCGCGAAGGTGACTCGTCAACTTCCAGCACCTGGCACTGACCTTCTTCTAGGCCGCGGCGTCGTCGTCGTTACCGGCTCGGTAATCAAAGCAACAGTACCTGACCTGACAGGTATGTCTCTGCGTGATGCAGTAGAGATTGCCACAC
>JACMJI010000173.1 GCA_014380705.1 Gorillibacterium sp.
AAGCCGCGCAATGCAGTTCTTACGCTGGTTTGACATTCATACGGAACGTATAACAAAAGAAATCCCCCACCCCCTGCACCCGTAATCTTGCCACCCAGGGCACCGGCACGCCGGGCCGTTTCGTACATTTCGTTTATGTTCCGGTTGCTGATCGTTCCCGCCAGACGTTTTTTCAACTCCCAGGATTGATGGATCAGAATTCCGAGAGTGTCAAAATCTCCATGTTCAAGATCATTCCGAGCCTGCCGGGCCATCTGTTTGATCTCTCGCAATTCGCTGATGCGATCCTTAATCTTGCTTGTCTGCTCACTGAGGATGGACGAAGATTTACGCACCATCCCGGTAAAGAACAACAGAAAGCTATCATTTAAGACCCGTTGTGCTTCGGGCGAGATTTTCACCTTCTCCGATTTCACCTGCCCGCCCGGCAGAAATTCGAAAAACCGTAGCCCACCGTAAGCAGCAATATACTGATCCTGGATTCCTATAGGCTTTCTCAGCGTGTCAATCTCTATTGTACAGGCCTCGCGTGCCAACCTTTCCGCAGATACTATCTCGCCCTGATGCGTATACAAAGCATGTAAAGCACCAACCGTGACTGTACTGGACGACCCTAACCCCGAGCCTTCAGAGGGAATATCACCCATGGTCGTAATCTCTATCCCACGTTCAACACCCGTACTACGGAGTGCTTCCCGGATTAATTCGTGATGGATCTGGTCAATCTCATCAACCATCTCTGTTTGTGTATAACCAATTCGCAATTTGCGATCAAATCGTTCCTTCACCGTCACAAAAATATATTTATCAATCGCCGAGCTTAAAACACAGCCGCCTTCTTCCATAAAAAACGAGGGAAAATCTGTACCTCCACCGAATAAACTAATCCGTAATGGCGTCTGGACAATAATCATGCCACTCCCTCCAATTCCCTAAATAGACTCTTTCTACTATTTAATATGCCCCGCGGCCGATAAGAACAACCGGGATTGTCTGGAAGATCAGCTGAAGATCAAGCCAAAGGCTCCAATTGCGGATATAGTACATATCAAGACGCACACGTTCTTCATAGGAAATGTCGGAGCGGCCGCTCACCTGCCATAATCCTGTAATCCCAGGCAAAACGGTCAGAAGATTCATGTCAAATTGCTTATACATAGCCACTTCTTCCGGCGAGATCATTCGGGGCCCGACCAAGGTCATGTCACGCTTGAGAACATTAAACAATTGAGGGAGTTCATCCAGGCTATATTTGCGCAAGAGAGCACCAATTCGGGTTATCCGAGGATCGTTTTTCAATTTATGATTTCTTGTCAGTTCTTCCTTCAATTCAGGATATTTTTCCAAAATCTCATCACCATTAATTGTCATGGTTCGAAATTTCAGGGCATAGAATTGTTTGCCGTTCAGCCCCATCACTAATCTTCTATGAAAAACAGGGCCCGGAGAACTCATTTTGATGCAAGAAGCAATTATCAGAAGGATGGGGAAAAGAATTATCAGACCGAGCAAAGCAAGTGAGTAATCAAAAATCAATTTCAGAAAAGCATCTTCGCCTGTCAAGCGAACTTTGTTAACGTAAACCAAGGGAACGTATGCATACTCATTAACCGTCAGGCTGGTCGTAAGAATTTCATACAATCCGGAAGACATACGAATATTAACTTTATCTGTCAGCCCATACCTTCTGAAGATATCGAGCAAATAATCACGAGTGGAGTATGCACTCGAAGCCAATATCACTTCACCAATTTGGTAGTGCTCGATAATCTCACCCAGTTGGTCAACGGAACCCAAACAGACCAGATCGTGAAATAACGGAAAAGTAACGGGTGTCTTCTTATCCACAAAACCAATTATGTGCAAACCAGACGATTTCCAGCGACTTAGCTGTTCTGCAAGCCAGCGCCCTTCTTGATTTGCTCCAACTATCACGGCAGGCGTCAGAAAGAATCCATGGTGGCGAAGCTTATACACGACCCTTCTCAAAAATAAGCGGGCCGCTCCTACAAGAAGAAATGTACTCACCCATGTCATCAATAACCAGCCGCGCGCTATAATTAAAGTCGGGTCGAGGAAAGCTGCAATCACGATCAGCAAAAAGCCCTCAGTCGCTGAACGGAAAACTTTTGCATATTCACGAGTTCCGCCCAGCAAATTCCCTTTGGTGTATAAACCGTTAATCGCGAAGATCAGAGGCCAGAGAAAGGGCGTTGAATAGATTAGGAGGCGATAGGTCTCAGAAGAAATAGTTGCATTTGCATCAAAATACCGGACAAGGAACTCAAAACGAACATAATAGGCCAGCCAGACCGAAAGAAAAGCCATAGCTGCATCTGACATGACCAAGCCTATTATGTAAAGCGTCCATTGAAAGTTCCTGGGAATGATCGAATTAGCGTTCTTGATCTTTCTTAAGATAGCAACTAATCGAAGCTTCTGGATTTCGGTTTGAACAGCCATAAATCTTCCCAACCTCATAAACGATAAAAATAAACGATAAAAGTAGCCCCTTTGCAGGGGACTTAATCCATTACAATTGAAGAGGCAAATATTGCGAGAATCAAGCTTATCGCTTCGGTAACCTGTTGTTTAGGTGGAACGGTCTTTTGGAGAACAGTAAATGATGAATTTGCAAAACCCATGCTCCGCCCTTCCGACATCCTTGTATGATTCGGAGATTTTATGACCAGCCGCAGCTCCCAGCCGGCTTGGCTTGCCCCGGCGGGCGGGAGACTGCAATTGCCTATCAGATAATTCAAACGTATTTTTGAAGCTGAACCAACTCTAAAAATACCCGCACTCAGTCAGGATCTGACAAGTGACCAAATCGAATCCATGTTTCATCGCTCTCGGTAATTTTAGATCGATTCATCTATAGCGGATACACCGCATACATGACAGCTATCCTGATGATAGGTTACAGAGATTAGGGACAAGTTCTCATTTTAGTGGATATTCTACATTATGTTTGTCGAGAATTCAAGAGAGAATAAATTGAGGATTTGAACTGATCTAGCCGACCTGACAGAGCATTTTGAATGTAGTCTAGAACACCCCCACCGGCTAAATCGGGAAAAAGTACTGGCATTCGGACGAATTCTCCCCCGATTCTTTGGTAACGCTAAGATGATACACTGTGATCTAACTCTGTACAAAAGGATATGAAGCTATGAGTGATCTCAAAATCGTCATTCCCATGGCCGGTAAAGGTAAACGACTGCTTCCACTAACACTCCATAAACCGAAAGGGCTTGTTCGCCTCGCCGATAAGCGCTTGCTGGATCATGTTTTGAAGATATTCCAAGAGCTCGAAAACACCTACACTCTAGAATACATATTCATTATTGGCTATCTAGGCGATCAGATTAGGGAATATATTAAGTATATGCATCCCGACAAAAACGTTTCCTATTATGTGCAAGAACAGCTAATAGGACAGTCACATGCGGTGCATCTTGCTAAGGATGCAATCTCTGGACCGATATTACTCACATATTGCGATGCTATTAATGAAATTGATTTGTCGTTTCTTCCATTCGAGACCATGGATGGTGTGGCATGGGTACAGGAGATGAATGATCCGAGAAGCCATGGTGTCGCTGTGGTCGGTCCGGGCAGCTTGGTAACCAAACTGGTCGAAAAGCCAAGAACGATGGAAAATAAATCTGTATTAACCGGGTTATACTACTTCTCTGAGGGAAAAGAATTGATCGAGGCCATAGAAACCCAAATCCAAAGAGGTACGGCTCTAAATAATGAATACTATCTGGCTGATGCAATAAACATCTTGTTGGAAAACGGAATGCGAATTAGAACAGAGAGAGTATTGCGATGGCTTGATGCCGGGACGCCCGAAGCACTCATTGAAACAAATGCTTATTTGCTGCGACATCATTCTGAACCACACCATGAGACTGAGACAGGGCAAGCAAATATACTTATCCATCCAGTCCATATTCATGAAAGCTCTCGTATTGAGAATTCGATAATAGGTCCGAATGTATCTATTGGAGAAAACTGTTCAATAAGGGGATCTATCCTTAAGAATACAATCGTAGACGATGAATCCATTGTTACTGAGGTTACGCTTCTAAATTCCTTGATTGGCAAGGGTTGTTCTGTTAGCGGTAAACCGATGCAATCAATCATAGCTGATTATGATGAGATAGGAATTGACTACGTACCTGTTGAAATAAAGTAGGAACATGAAGGCCCCATTCTGATTTGAAAACTCCCGCTCTCTCCCAGAACGTAAGGATTTCGTTCCGAGCATAATTCTGGTCCCCCGCTCCCGGAGCTGGATGGACAGAGTAACAAACTTCGAAGGATGGACAGGTAAAAATTTCTTGCCCGTATATGGACAAAAGTAGCCAATATCAAGCACTGTAGCCACATATGGGTG
>JACMJI010000174.1 GCA_014380705.1 Gorillibacterium sp.
ATCCTGATCTAAAAAAACTGACAATCTCCCATGTCCATTTGGAGATGTCAGTTTGTTAAGAATAATATGCCCCATAAACCTCTATTTCATTTTAAGCATCAATACCTACTTTACAGCAACGAAGAAAGCTCGTTCCGTATTCTCACGTGGTGATTCGAACCGAAAGTCCGCATACTTGTCAACCCGACTGAAGCCTGCTTCAAGAAGTTGATCTTCAAGCCAACTTAACGGATATGCTCGCTGCACATGAATTTCCTCCACTTTGAGGAACCGCTCACTTTTCAGCATTTTCAGCGGGTGATCGTCTTTTTCCCTGGCGAAAATCGTCAGCTCATGCTCAAGTGTTAGCGTAGCTTCATCCAGATCACAGTACCAAATATAAGCGATGTCTTCCTCGTTAAGGATGAAGGGCTGTTCCTTTGCATAATTTTGCAGTTGATAGGGCGTATGAACGTCAAAAATAAACAAACCACCCGGCTCTAGCCCTTCCCAAGTCGAACGAAAAGCCGCTGCGATGTCAGATTCCTCTGTCAAATAATTAAGACAATCACACAAGGAGATCGCTGCATCAACCCGAGAAGGAAGCATCCATTCGCGCATATCCTGCTGCAGCCAGGTTGTTGAACCGCTTATAAATCCTTTATGTGACGATTCACTCTTCATTTGTGCGACAGCCAGCATGTCCTCGGACAAATCGATCCCCGCAACGTGAAAACCCCGCTCTGCGAGCGGGATTGTAAGGCTGCCGGTACCACAACCAAGATCAGCTATAGATTTAGGCTTATGACCATAGCGTACCCAGCATTCATCCAGAAAAGCAAGCCACTCTGCGTAAGGCATATCTTCCATCAGTCTGTCATAATAACTGGCGAACCGCCCGTAAGCCATCCTGGCTCATCTCCTACCCATTAACGAATCATCCTTGTTTCACTACGTCACCATACATTCGGTTGTTTCGCTTGGAATAATACGCTTCGTATCATTCACTTGTTATTATTTACTCGGTTTTATTCACTTCATACCATACATTTGGTATTATTCGCTCGGCTTTGTTTCAGTCGAAATCGTTTCGCTCGGCGTTGTTTCACTCGGCTCTGTTTCACTCGAAATCGTTTCGCTCGGCTCTGTTTCGCTCGACTTCGTTTCCTTCAACCGAGTCCACTCATCCTTCTGCTCCACAAGTCCATCCTTCATTAGCTTACCGAGTGCCCGTTTAAAGGCCCCTTTGCTAATTCCAAATTTAGTAAGGATGACGTCCGCAGGTGTGCTGTCCGAATAAGGCATGGCTCCATCAGGACGTGCTTTCAAAAAGGCAAGTATCTTCTCGGAGTCCTCTTCACGGCCAACCTGCTTCACTTGACGCATAGATAGGTTTACTCTTCCGTCTTCACGAATAAAGACAACCCTTACCTTAACAACCTCACCAACTCGCAAAGGCCGGGTTCGTTCCGTGGAATGAATGAATCCGATTGCGCCAAATCCAAGCACCCCTCCTTCGACAATCACGAAGGTCCCCATTTCCATGGGCTTGTACACTCTGGCATCAAACCACTGATTCATCCATGAGGTTGGGGCATGAAAGACTTTTAGAACAAACTCATCTTCCCCAGCAGCTTTAGCTACTAGACGGCCTTGCCGATCATGGGACAAGGTTACAAAAACCTTGTCCCCTTTACGAGCACGAAGAACAACAGTCTCCGGTTGCCCAGCAAAGGGCAAGAGCAGGTTACGGCCCAGACCGATATCCAGAAAGCTGCCAATCTGCGGATGGATATCCACAACCTCCAACAGAGCAACCTTACCCATGGTTATGAGGGGTTCTCTCATCGTGGCCGTTAACCGATCTTCGGAATCATGGAACAAAAAGACGCTTATTGTTTCGCCAAGCTTTAGATCACGAGTTTTCTCCAGATTGTGAAGGAGTACATCCTCATCACCGTTAGTGAGAAAATAACCATAGGGAGTCGCTTCCCTAGATACTTGAAGCTCAACTGTCGTCCCAGCTTCAAACGTCATACGCGTTCCACTGCTTTTGCATCTGACCATAGACGCTCAATATGATAATACTCACGGTCATCCCGGTGGAATACATGGGCCACAACATCACCTAGGTCAACCAACACCCAGCGTGCTTTATCCATTCCTTCTACACCGCGAACACGTGCCCCTTGGCTTTCAGCGCGTTTACGGATTTCACTTGAAATGGCTTGAACCTGTGTCTCCGAGTTCCCGTGACAGATCATAAAATAATCCGCGATTGGGGAAATCCCCGTTAAATCCAAAGCGACAAGATCGACCGCTTTTTTGCTTTCGGCAGCGTCGCATACTAGTTCAAGTAATTGTTCGTTTGTCATCGATTTATCCTCCTATCTCTTACTTCATCGATCAGTGCGTTTCTTGATAATAAAGTGAGTGGGTAGATCTTCTCACCCTTCGTTAGCAAATAGTGAATCGTTGAGTCAAAGCCCGCGATTAATGCTTTTTCCAGACTGGTTTCAGCTAAAGATCGAATGACTTCTACCTCAGGATACACGCGTCCAGGCTCCATATAATCAGCTAGACATACAACCTTTTCCAACAGCGTCATTCCTACCCGGCCTGAAGTATGATAACGAACCGCGTTTAATACCTCTTCGTCCGATATACCAAATTCCTGGCTAACTACATAAGCTCCTACAGGAGCATGCCATAATGGCTTATCGTAACTAAGTAGCTCGTTGGGAAGATTGCTTTCTAGAATTACAAGACGCTGTCGTTCTGTTGGCCAATACTTGCAATAGTCATGCAACAACCCCGCAAGCTCAGCTTTATCAATGTCAGCCCCGTACTTATGCGCAAGCTCTTTAGCTGATTTCATAACGCCAAGCGTATGCTCCCAACGCTTAAATGGGAGCTCTCGGCGTACAGCTTCCATTAATTGGTTAAACATCATATAGTCGATTCACCTCAATGTAATCCAACACAGCGTCAGGAACTAAATAGCGAATGGATTTGCCATCGCGGTACCGATCACGGATATGGGTAGATGATATCTCCATCATAGGCATAGAAACGATTCTGATCTTGTGCTGCAGCTCTGGCATCAGTTCCTGCATATTTAATGTATAGCCGGGACGACCTACTCCAATAAATGTTACCTTCCTGGCTAGTTCATCAATGCGATACCAGTTAGGTAAATACATAACCATATCCGCGCCGATAATATAGTTAAACTCATCATTAGGATGCTTGGCACAAAGCTCAGTCATTGTATCTATTGTATAGGAGGTACCACCCTTCCTTATTTCGATGTCTGATATACGAAAACGGCGGTTGTCTTCGATAGCGAGTTCCACCATGCGGAGTCGGTGCAGAGCAGTTGTATGCGGCTGACTGCGCTTGTGTGGAGGCACATTGGCAGGCATAAACCATACCTCATCCAAGCTCGCTTCTTCTCCGACCCGTTCTGCTGCCAGCAGGTGACCGTTATGAATCGGGTCGAAGGTGCCTCCCATAATTCCGATCCTCATATGCAGCCTTCACTCCAATCACGGCAAGACAATGGTTTTGTGGTCCTTTGATTCCTTGTACAGTACAACGGTACGGCCAATCACTTGAACGAGCTCTGCTTGTGCACCCTCTGCCAGTTCCTGCGCGATGTCCTTAGGTTCATCTGTGTTATTGTTCAGAATGGACACCTTCATGAGTTCTCTCGTTTCAATGGCTTCTTCAATGTGGCGGATGATGTGCTCATTGACGCCTCCTTTACCTACTTGAAAAATAGGTGTCAGGTGATGGGCGAGCGAACGGAGATAACGCTTTTGTTTATTACTTAACATATTTTTACCCTCTATTCATTCAAATTAACAATACATAATACGGTCATACTGTCAGAATCGTCTACCCGTCTGCCAGTGCTTGTTCAACAATTTGCAACATAGCAGCGACCGGAGCGGGAAGTCCTGTCCAAAGTTCAAAGGCATAAGCTCCCTGATGGACAAACATGCCAAGACCCCCATGAACTGCGGCGCCGCGTGCTTTGGCTTCCTTCATTAGAAGGGTCTCGCGTGGATTATAAACGATGTCACTGATCAACATATGCGGCTGGATCAATCTTACATCAAACGGTGTTTGTTCAAGAAGGGGCGCCATCCCTGCCTGGGTGGTGTTAATAATAAGATCAATCGGCTCAGGGAGCATTGATATCCCTTCTGTTCCGATTCCCCGGAGGATTCGCGAATGATCAATGGAAGCAGCAAGCTCTTCAGCACGGCTGCGTGTACGATTAGCCACAATGATCTCCCTGGCACCTTCATTTACCAGAGAGTGTACAATTCCTCTGGCTGCTCCTCCGGCACCAAGTACAAGAATACATTTCTCTGCTGGTTCAAAACCCGTTTCTTCTTTCAGTGAACGTAAATAGCCAACCCCATCTGTATTATACCCTGTCAGCTGTCCACCATCATTGACAATTGTATTGACAGCACCTATCATACGCGCACTATCATCAATTACATCTAAATAGTCCATGACTTCCACTTTATGCGGAATAGTCACATTCACTCCCCGGAAACCAAGCGCTCGAATGCCAGCCACGGCTTCCTGCAATTTATTAGGGGTTACGTGAAAAGCAGCATAGGCTGCATTAATTCCTGTTACTGCAAAGGCTCGGTTGAGCATGAGCGGTGATCTGGATTGAGCCACTGGATCTCCAAATACACCATAAAGAACGGTTCGTGTATTTATCGCTCCATTTGCATGACCTGTAGACATGTAAGGTCACCCCCTCTTACGTTTGTCATTCCCTTAATCGGTTTTAAATGAGGGAAGGACGAACAGCTAACATGACTCCTTTGGGAGCCCAAACAACCAGCTCAGCACCCGTCGTACCATTCACCGTAATCCAGCCAAGACCAGAAATCAGTACATCGGTCTTCTGATCCTTAGGGATATGTACCGGATGTTTAACTAGCACGGGAAGCTCTACACTTGAATTCGCACCTGGAGGCTGAAGCATGGTCCCCTTGTGGTCATTATATAGTTCATCCGCGCGCTCAAGCTTCGTCCGGTGGATTTGCAGCGCTCCTGCCATGTAGCAGGTAAAAGATCGACGCTCGCCTTTAATATAATCCATCCGTGCCAAAGCTCCAAAGAAAAGGGTTTGATTATCATTAAGCTGAAACACCATCGGTTTTAGTGTTGCTGCTGGCATGATCGTGGCAAGCTCTTTTTTGTCAACCAATTCTGTCATCCGATGCTTGTAAACAATTCCCGGGGTATCGACGATATCTCGACCATCCTCCAGAGGGATCTTGACTAGATCAAGCGTAGTGCCTGGATAAGGGGAAGTCGTGAGCTCTGACTCCAAATCACTATAATCGTGGATCAAGCGGTTGATCAGGGTAGACTTGCCGACATTGGTTGCGCCAACAACATAAATATCTCTTCCCTGACGGTATTGGTCAATCTTATGAAGCAAGACATCGAAACCCATGTTCTTCTTAGCGCTGCAAAGTACGATATCTACCGTCTTTAGACCCATCTCCTTGGTTCTCTGCTGAACCCAATTAAAGATCCGATTGTAGTTCGTCACCTTTGGTAGAAGGTCGATCTTATTCACAGCGAGCAGGATTGGGTTATTTCCGACAAAACGCTGCAACCCTGCGATCAGGCTTCCTTCAAAATCAAACAAATCGACGATATGAACCACTAAGCTGTTCGTAGCTTCGATTCCCCCGAGCATTTTAAGGAAATCATCTTGGTTAAGGGTCGCTGACGACACTTCATTATAATGCTTAATTCGGAAACAGCGTTGGCAAACAATGGGGCAACGGGTCAGAGCAGACTCCGGTACATAGCCAATTTTTCCCGAATCACTTCTTTGTAGTTGTACCCCACAGCCCTCACAGTGTAAATCTTCATCATTTGAGCCCAAGCGAGTCGTATCTAAGTCGCGGTTCATTCATTTCCTCCCAATTCGATAAAAAAATCATTTCCTTACTTTTTCATCAGGCGTGCAGCTAATTTCTCAATTCTTCGATTAACACGTGTAAAAAAGCCTTCTCCAATTAAGGAAACGGGCTGCACCAAAACCGTATACAAACCGAGGCGATTGCCTCCGAGCACGTCGGTCAACATCTGATCGCCCAGCATCATCACTTGCTCAGGCGGAAGATTCATAATGGCCAAAGCCCGATGGAATGCCGCATTCGCAGGCTTGCGGGCACTATATACAAAGGGCAAACCAAGTGGCACGGCAAACTTGCTGACACGTGCTTCCCGATTGTTCGAGACTATGACAACTTTAAAGCCATGATCCTCTAAATGCTTCAGCCACTCAACCAACTCGGGAGTAGCCAGTGGTACTTTTGCCCCTACCAGGGTGTTGTCCAAATCCGTAATGATCCCGCGGATGCCTTGTGACCAAAGCTCCTCGAAGGCCAGTTCATAGATTGTAGCCACACGCAGTCGGGGAACCAACTTATTAAGCAAGCCGTTCACCTCAATGTGCCGATTTATAAACCAAACTATACCATAGATGTCCAATATCGCGCAAAATCAACTTTTTATGAAAGGCCGATGCGGAATCCGAATGACCTTCAGTTAATAAATGTGAAATCGTTGTGTTGGTCAATCTCACGCAGTAGACGGTGAATTCGAGGAAATATTTGAACAAAAAAAAGGCTGCTTTAAGAAACCTGAAGTGGAGAATTTGAGTGTCGAGTGTAGGGTTTACGCGGCGCCTATGAAATGGCATCGTATCCTTCCTCTAATCAGAGGATGCCATTTCAAGAGCGCCCGAAACCGACATTCAAATTCGTAGCTTCACTGGTTTCTTTAGCAGCCTGAGCCGCCCGAATAGGCGGCTGTTAATCATCAAAACTTAAAAACAAGTTGCCTTACAGGTCCTTGCGGAGCTTGCGGACAAGACCCGAAGCGACATTAAACTCTTCTAATGTGACCGATCTAGGGCTGTACTTCGCTTTTTCAAACAAAGGAAGAAGCTTCTCAAGATCATGAGATATGAAGGTATCTTTTTTACGCCAGCGTTTGAAGGTTTCTCGAGCTGTTTCATAGTCATATGCCGCTAAGCCGCGTTTTCTGGAATAGCGCAAAAGCTTTTCAAATTCCTTGATCATTTGGCGATTATAAGTCAACTCAAGTTTTGCTTTAGGTGCAATAACCGCTAACCAGCGTGGAATCCAGCGGTTCCTCCGAAACCCAACAAAAAACCATACACCAATCCCGATCAACACGACGGCTGTACTGGCTAATGCTATCCAGAGAGTAACAAGTAAGCTGTTCTTCTCAGTTGATGCCACATCAGCCAAGTCTTTATCAGGATCATCTGCAATTGCTGAGTCCTCTGGAACGATTGAATCCTTAGCATAAGGTACGCTGAAGCCCGAGGTTGGCTCGAATGGAATCCATCCCCAGCCTGTAAAATAAACTTCAACCCAAGAATGAGCGTTGGAGTTATGAACCGTGTACGTTCCCGCACCATCCGGATTCTCTTCAAGCTGACCTCGCATGACGCCATCAGGGATAAATTGATCCCGATTATTAGTCCCGGATGAAAAACCTTTTACCCAACGTGCAGGCATACCAATTGAACGAGTCATAACAGCCATCGAGGTTGAAAAATAATCACAGTACCCTTCCATTGTTTCAAATAAAAATTTGTCTACAAAGTCTGTGCTGCCCTCTTTGTGCTCATTAGGCTCATTGGTATAGGGATAGGTTTTCTGTAGATATTCCTCAATCGCTTTTACTTTATCGTAAGGCGTAAGGGAGTTTACTGTAATATCCAAGGCCAGCTGTTTCACCCGTTGTGGCAATTCGTCCGGAAGCTGCAAGTAATCGGCAAGGTCCGTTTTATTAAAATCCATCGTTGCTGTTCGCAGTCCTGCTTCATCTAGAATAGGCATCAGTGAAATAATCGAATATTGTTTTATTGGCTGAGGCTGTTTCGATGAGTTAGCGGACCCATCTACACGGAGAACCGATGAAGTTGGATTCCAATTAAGCATGCCGACTTCAGCCTTTTGATTCTTTTCGTTATCTAGTGCGGCAATGGAAAGAGCACCAAATAGAATCGGAAACTTGGCTTTATCTTTAAAAGTTACCGTCTGTTTGACTTCCACTGTCTTGAGCTTTGAACGAGCGGCTAGTGGATTCGTTTCAAGCTGTGTTGCTAAGCTTCCGTCTACTTCAAAAAGGGGCAGGTTTTGTTCCTTTTCACTTTCATCCCAACCTTTTCCTGTATATAAAGCTTTGGTTTCCCCACGCCAATAACTTCGATGGGAGGTGTCCACAGTGAATACTTCCGTATAATCGTAAGCAAAGCCGCCACCAAGTGCAGAATCATCACGACTGTAGCCAGATGAGGATTTAAAGGCAGGTGCGATGGGAAGTTTGATATCTTTAAGTTTTCCACCTAGATTCACCGATTCCCCTTGCCAATGCACGTACATGGTATACGGGTCTGTAAGCACATTCCTTACGTCTGGAAGAAGTGTACCG
>JACMJI010000175.1 GCA_014380705.1 Gorillibacterium sp.
CCCATTCCTTGATCCTCCAAGCTGCATCTCGTTTTTCCTTGACCAGCTTCTTGAAGGGAAAGCTTAATTTCGGTATCCTCCTGTGAGTAACGGATCGCATTGGACACAAGGTTGTCCAGCCCCATTAGAAACATAGCGGTATCTGCGTATAATGAGGGTGACTTCTCCTCAAAGACCAAGCGGATCTGTTTGCGGTCCGCTAAATGTTGAAACTCCTCAATCACATGAAGTTGAATTTCCGCAAAAGGAATTCTTCTTTTACTTAGCGGTTGATCAGCCAGTCGATAGACGTCCATCATCCCCTGAACCGTTTGTTTCATCTTATCAATCTGCTTTTGCAGGTCCTCCGTATACTCCTGGCGCAGTTCCTTGTCATCTTCCAGACTAGGTAGGTTCTCGATAATGAGCTGCATGGTAGCAAGCGGAGTCTTTAGCTCATGCGAAGAGGTGCTGATGAATCTCCGTTGCTGCTTCTCGTAGGTATCAAGCTGGCGGACTAATTGCTTGATTTGAGCGACAAGATGGCCGATCTCATCCTTTCGTCGGTAAACAAAAGGAAATTCGCGATTTCGTGGTGTAATCCGCTGCAAGTGGGTAACAATCCGCCAGATGGGACGGGTGAACCAAATCGATACGGCGTAGAAAACCAGAAAGCCTACAGCTGTAGCCGCAGTCAGAAAACCCAGCATCTGATTTCGAAATCTAACAATGTCGTCACTCACCGAGCTGGCATCCTTTACCATGAGTAAATACCCGACTTGGGAGGGATTATTCATTTCAAGCAGTGTGTATTGAACCTTCCCATAGGTTTCCGTATTAAGAAAGATGGAGGCGGGAAGGGGTTGGCCTGAAGATAGCACAGCTAGGGTTAAATGACTGCCTATAGGAAACTCACCAAAACTGTCGTAGGTAAGCTGTTTGTTCTCATTAAGTAGAAACAACCGAGTGGAGAAGACAGAGCCGTAGTAATTCAAGTAACCCTCTGCTCGATCTGAATATCTTGGCAGGAGTCCGGTTATGCGTTCTGTTATCGTTATCCCCTGAGAGAATGCCAACTCGCGTTGGTTGTCATAGGCACGGTTCTGATAAATATCGACAATAAAAAGGTGGACGGCTGACAATCCGATCAACCATAGCAACGAAAAAATCAACCAAAGGCGGTATCTTAGCTTCATTCCCGTTCACCAAATGAGTAACCAATCCCACGGACGGCAGGCAGCGTTCGAAGTCCAGACAGCTCGAATATTTTTCTCCGCAGGCGACTGATATTTACGTCCACTGTTCGGTCATTATATCCCTCGGACATTCCCCATACCGTTTCGAATAGAAATTCGCGTGTATATACATGCTGTGGGTGCCTAATAAACAGGTCAAGCAGCTTGAACTCTATTCCAGTCAAAGGTGCAGATCTCCCCTCATAAAGAATATTCAGCTTGTCTTTATCGAGCTCTAAACCGTTCCAGGTTAGTCGATGCTCTTCATTTCCATTATGACTCCCGGTTTGAGCAAGCTGGCTTCGCCGCAAAAGGGCACGGATTCGAGCAAGCAGCTCTCGTTGGTGGAAAGGCTTTGTTATGTAGTCATCAGCCCCAACCTCTAGACCAACGACACGATCCACCAGTTCTTCCTTGGCTGTAATCATGATGATCGGAATATTGGATTCCTTGCGGAGGATACGGCATACCTCCAAGCCATCCATGCCCGGCAGCGTCCAATCGAGCAATAGCAGATCATAGGTGTGCTGCTGGTATTGCTCAAGCCCATCCTCTCCACTGAAAGCGATATCAACAGAGTAACCATCCTTTTCCAAGGAAAAGGCAACATTCTTGGCTAGTATCTTCTCATCCTCAACGAGCAGGATTCGGTTCATGAGCGCAAGCCTCCTTACAGTCGATGAAATCCAATTTCATTATACCTCATAATACTTCCCAATGATTTGTTTCACACAATGAGCTTTTTTTTGTTACAATTGTAAAGAATCTGTAAAGAGATTCTCATCATTCGCATACATTGATTATGCCTCGGAGGGCGCAATGAGATTAAAATTATTACTTTCTGTCATGATAGTGGTTTTAATTATAACGGCAACAGGCTCGAAGGAGAAAATTTCCTCTAAACCAATGCATGGACAGAATATAATTGAGAACGGTAAGAAGAACATCATTGCTATTCAATTGGAATCCTTCCAATCCTTTGTGCTGCAGCGGGAAGTGGACGGGCAGGAAGTCACTCCCAACCTAAACAAGTTGATTAAGAAATCCCTCTACTACCCAAACTTCTTTTTGCAAAATGGATCCGGTAATACGGTCGATGCTGAGTTTATGTTTAATACCTCCTTGCATCCACTTACCCCCGGAAACGTGATTTCAAATAGTGAAGCATCACGTCGATTCACGTCCTTACCTCACTATTTGCGAACACAGGGCTATGAGACCATCACGATGCATACGAATAATGCCATGTTCTATAACCGTAAAGAATTTTATTCGGCGCTTGGCTTCAATCGTTTTCTGGATAAGAAGTTTTTTGGTACCAAGGACTTCTTCGCATTCGGCGCTTCTGACGATGTGTTGTATGAGAAGGGATTGCCTGTATTAGAGGAGTATGCTGAGGAATGGCAGCCCTTCTACGCACAGTTTATTAGCATGACCAGCCATCATCCGTTTACGATTCCGAAAAAATTCAGAGATCTAAAGCTTCCGAAAGAATATGAGAAGAATATAGTTGGTGATTATCTTCAGGCAACACATTACGCTGATGCTGAGCTAGGACGTTTGTTTACAGCCATGAAGGAAAATGGGATGTGGGAGAATACCGTCCTTGTCCTCTATGGCGATCATACGGGTATTCAGATGAGAATGGTTGATGAGGCGGGGAAGGCCGCACTAAAGCTATTTCTTGGTCATGATTACAGCGAAGCCGATGCGCTAAGAATGCCCTTCCTCATTCATTCCACAGATCTCGCGGCGAGGTTAGACCCTGTCTATGGGGGACACATGGACATGCTGCCAACGCTTATGAGCGTCATGAATTTCACTGTTCCGAATCCAAATTGGTTTGGCTACGATCTGACAAAGGGAACGCCACATGTCGTCGCCATTCGCGGAGCATTTGCTGATCCGGGAAGCTTTGTGGACCAAGGGATACTTTTTAATCCGCTAAAAGGAACAGCTCTTGATACATCAACGGGTCTGAAGCAAGCAGCTACCCCAGCGGAATACCAAACTAAGTATAATAATGTTCTTCAAAGGTTTAAGGAATCGGATGCTTATATTGCTAAGCTGCCGAAGAAGACAGAGGACTTTGGTGAAACCGTCACGCTAACCGTAGAGACACCTTTTTTTACCCAGGTAGATGACATAGCTAACAAAATGAATAAAACGGATGTGATGATTCCACCTTCTGACATTACGGCTACCGATAAGCGGCAAGAGGGTTGGTATAAAGTTTCTTATAATGGGATAGAAGGTTGGATACAGCCTGAGCATCCGATCCTTGAAACATGGGGACTGACGGAAACGAAGAAGAAAACGAGATTATATGAGGAACCGAGTGATAGCAGTAAATATGTAATGTCAGTCGGTGTTCAGAAATTGAATTACTCCCAGGAATGGGTAGGCATGGGTTGGTATAAGATTGTTACATGGGCTGGGGAATATTGGGGAAAACTTGAATAGATAGATAGGCCTAATCGGTTATATTGGTAAAAAGAGCGCATTGTAAGGTGCTCTTTTTGTTATTTAGGGTAAGATATACCAGTACAAGGAAAGGGGGATTTAAATGGAACGCAATCATACGATTATGCAGTTTTTTGAATGCGATGTAGCGTCTGATGGGACCCATTGGATACGGCTGAAGGAACAAGCGCCTGAGCTAAAAAAATTAGGAATTGCAGCCGTTTGGATCCCGCCTGTAACCAAAGCAACATCTGTACAAGATACGGGCTACAGCGCATATGATGTCTATGATCTAGGGGAATTTGATCAAAAAGGGGCTGTACGGACCAAGTATGGCACCAAAAATGAGCTTATTGATGCAATAGATGCTTGTCACGAGCAGGGCATCGGGGTTTATGTTGATTTAGTCATGAACCACAAAGCGGGTGCGGATGAGAAGGAAGTTTTCAAGGTAATAGAGGTCGATCTATATAATCGTAACAGGGATATATCCGCCCCCTTCGACATCGAGGGCTGGACGAAGTTTACCTACCCAGGACGTAAGAATAAATATTCTGCCTTTAAGTGGAATTTTATGCATTTCAACGGAACGGATTATGATGCCAAGTCGAGTCGCAGCGGGATATTTCGGATCATCGGCGACAACAAAAAATGGAATGAAAAAGTGGATGACGAATTTGGCAATTATGACTACTTAATGTTCGCAAACATTGACTATAACCAGTCAGAGGTTAGACAAGAAATGATTCGCTGGGGCAAATGGCTGGTGGATACACTGAATTGTGATGGCTATCGGCTGGATGCAATTAAACACATTAATTATGATTTCATTAAAGAATTTTCTAACGAGATGATCGCCTATCGAGGTGATAACTTTTATATCGTAGGTGAGTTCTGGAATTCGGTAGTGGACCATAATCAAGCCTTTCTTGACACCATCAACTATGCAATCGATCTGTTCGATGTTGCCCTGCACTATAAGCTGCACGCGGCTTCTCGAGAAGGCAACAAATTTGATTTGCGCACGATCTTTGATGGTACGTTAATGAAGACTCACCCCACTCAGGCCGTATCGTTTGTAGACAACCATGACTCTCAACCCGGCAAAGCGTTAGACTCATGGGTTCAGGATTGGTTTAAGCAAAGTGCTTATGCACTGATCCTTCTTCGCCAGGAAGGTTATCCTTGTGTCTTCTATGGGGATTATTATTGTATAGGCGGAGATCACCCCTCGGAGGGAAAGAAGAATGCAATCGACCCGCTGCTGTATGCGCGATATCATAAAGCCTACGGGAATCAAGAGGATTATTTTGACCATCCCAATACAATAGGCTGGGTTCGCTTAGGTGCCCCTGAGATCGAGCGTTCAGGCTGCGCCGTCGTCATCTCTAATGGAGAGAACGGGGATAAGCGAATGTGTGTTGGCATTGAACGCGCAGACGAGGTTTGGGTAGATTTAACGGGTACTTATACCAAACGGATCACTATAGGTAAGGATGGCTGGGCAACCTTCCCCGTTAACGGAGGTAGTGTTTCGGTATGGGCGCTTCCCGAGTTTGATGTTAAGGAATAGAACGCCAACTCGCATGATGTATAGGATAGGTACCCCGAGGACATGGGATGGGTCTTCTTCTAGGTACTACCGGAAGCTATTTGCAGCAAGGAGATGATTGGGAAAGTACGAGTGCTAGGATTAGGGTAACTGTTTTTTTGCAAGTGCCAGAATATCGCTAATTTTGGTTTCGAGGTTATATTGGCTTTCCAGATTGTCTACCTGATTGCGAGTAAGATTTACGAGAGTCGGAAGCGTGCTTGCAGCGGTTTGAACCTCATTCTTCTTTACTGCTCCTTTAAAGGTTTTCCATAAAGAGGAAAAGCTGGTTTTTATCGAAACAGCAGCGCTGCGCCCCGCTCTGATCCTAACCTTACAGGAATCAATGCCAGACAAGGTATCCCTGATTTTTTTCGCGGTCTGGGCAGCCTTATCTTTAGCTGCCTTAAGCGCAGAGTCTTTGGCCTTAATATCCTGCCGTGCTAGCTGTACAGGGATCTTCATCAAGCTTGCTTGTGATCGTAATGCTGAGGCCAGTTTCTTGCCACCCAGGGAGGAGGCTGTATCGGCCTGGTTGTTAAGCGATTGATAAAGGTCAAGAAGCGGCTTATGTCTTTTGCGGGCTTGCTCAGCATCAAGCTTCAATTGCTCGATATGCGTCGCATCAATCTTCTTCATTTGTTGAAGTAGTCCAACTAAGATTTCTTCATTGTTGAATTGAAGGGCTTTGGTGTTTGCCTCTAGCGTCTGGGTGCGGTTCTGCAACGTAATGAGATCATTGTACTGACCTGTCATTTTGAGCCTTAAAGCCAAATCTGCACTTGCTGTCAGCTTGTCGAAAGTAGGTTTGTACGCAGTAGCTGTTTCATCAGCGCTAGCTGCAGATAATATACCTGGCACAGCCAACAGCATAATAATCATAGTCAGTAAGGTAATTATTCGTTTACAGTGGTTCATAACAAATCCCCCTTTTATAATAGGTATCCATGGTGCCGCCCTAGCGGCATGGCAGTCTAACATAGCTAAAAAAGCACCTGTAAGAGAGGCGCTAAGGCCTCTGCTTACGGGTGCTTCCAACGTAAGGGTTTATTGTAATCGGATGTGCATGTTCTGTCTTAAAGAGGATACAGGTAAAAAATATTGGTGTTGGCGTTAATATAATCCAAATTATCCATCGTGTCAATGATCAGTTTTACGAACAAATATGACAAAGTTTTGCCGATTTAATCTTCGTGTCATGTTTTCTCACAATAATTAAAAAATTACATTGTTGTTCTTATCATTTCTTGATATTATCAACTATAACGATTTTCTAGCAAATAAGAGGGGGAGTTTATTATGAGAAAGACTATAGTGATGTTTTTCGTTTTTATTTTGTCTTTGACTTTATTCGGTTGCAGCACTAAAGGGGATTCTACGACAATTAATGTTGCTACAGATGCAGCCTATGCACCGATGGAAAGTATGGATAAGGATAAGATTGTTGGCTTCGACATCGACTTCCTCGCTGAAGTTATGAAGAAAGCAGGGCTTAAATACAAGGTAACGAACACGGGTTGGGATACCATGCTGGAGAGCGTCAAAACTGGATCAGAATACCAGCTTGGGATCTCTTCTGTCTCGATTACGGATGACCGCGCACTTACCTACGATTATACGGTTCCCTATTTCGAATCTACCAATATGATCATGGTTAAAGAAGGAAGCGAGATTAAAACAGCTCTTGACCTCAAGGACAAGAAGGTAGCCGTGCAAAATGGAACAACAGCTGACGAATTGATGTCGGAAATTATGGGAGCGTCAAATAGTAAGCTTAGTAAATACGACAGCAATGTGCTTGCCTTAATGGAATTGGATAAAGGTGGCGTAGATGCTGTAGTCGCTGACATCGCTATCGTCCGAGAATATATGAAGAACAATCCGACGAAGAAATTTGTCGGTCTTCTCGATACCGTTAATTTTGGAGCTGAATACTATGGGATCCTGCTGCCTAAGGGTAGCGAGCTAAAGGCCAAGCTTGATCCCGCTATCAAGGCTTTAGTCGAAGACGGCACCTATACGACCGTCTACGAGAAATGGTTTGGTGAGAAGCCGGATACAGCTAAGCTCCTGGAGGCTGCCAACAAGTAAGATCGTCAGCTATCGCAACAGCAGTAATCCTGTAAGAAAACATTTAAATTCAGAGGTCCGGTGGCAAATCAGTAGAACGGTCGGGAATTTGGTAGGCTTTTAACCGAACTTCGAGCCGTTTCGTCTGTTTTATCATCGGACTTTCAAAAGTTTTAGAACGGAAGGGAAGAGAAACGTACGATGGATTTTAGATTCGACATTATTCTTGATTATGCTCCATTACTCCTTAAGGGAACACTTTTGACGATCGGTATTTCCTTAGCCTCTATCGTACTTGGGTCAATCTTTGGGCTGTTCGTAGCGTTAGGGAAGCTGTCCCAACACGCGGTTTTTCGCTGGCCGGCACAGTGTTATATTAATTTCTTTCGAGGTACACCCTTACTTGTTCAAATTCTTATCGTCCATTTCGGCCTCGTTTACTCCATACTCGGACGTACGGAAGCTATTGTCTCAGCAATCGTGGCGCTCTCCTTGAACTCAGCAGCTTATTCAGGTGAAATTTACCGAGCGGGTATTCAATCCATTGACAAGGGGCAGACGGAAGCGGCTTATTCCCTCGGCATGACTCACTATCAAACCATGCGCTATATCATTCTGCCGCAAGCGATCAAACGAATGATTCCGGCCTTCTGCAATGAGTTTATCGTCTTGATCAAAGACTCGTCCCTGATTTCCATTATTGCGGCTCCAGAAATTATGTATTGGAGTAATGCAATGCGCGGTCAGCATTACCGGATATGGGAGCCTTATTTGGCTGCAGCTGCTATTTATTTTATTTTGACCTACTTAATGAGCAAACTTCTCATTTACCTTGAAGGGAGAATGGGAAAAGTATGAGCCCGATTATTCAAGTTACATTAAATTGTCTTAATCCTTCTTCCCTCGCCCGTTTGTTAGCAACTTAGGCAAAAAAGGGTTGACGTGAAGCGCAGCAATCGGCTAAAGTAAAACAAATGAATAGCATACACGGGGGCTTGATGAAGTCAGGCTGAGATCGCGACCTATTGTCGCAGACCGTTAATCTGATCTGGATAATGCCAGCGTAGAGAGTCGGGTGCAATCCCACCGTATCTAATGCCTGCCGCTTACCCGGTAGGCTTTTTTGGCTATATCAGAATGTATAATTATATAATATATGGTTCATTCTGATTCCGTATCGGTAAATGCACGGTGCCAAAGACAGGCGTTTATCCTTGGTCGTATATCCTGTATGTTCGTTCATAAATCACAAAAAGAGGAAGAGGATGGAAGGATGACAAATACCCAAGCTTCATCCAAGAAATTAAAACTGACAGACATTTTGGTGACGATTGTCATTTCAGTTGTATTTGGTATTGTTTATAAAGTGTGGGGGCCAATGTACGATATCCTCAAACCGCTAGGTTTACAGGCTGAGCAGCTCAGCTATGGCATGTGGTTCATTGCGGCGACTTTTGCATTTTTGCTTATTCGCAAGCCAGGTGTAGCCATTCTCGCGGAAGTGGCTGCTGCAAGTATCGAGACCTTTTTTGGCGGTCAATGGGGTGTATCTACCCTTGTCTATGGGTTACTCCAAGGACTAGGGGTAGAAATCATCCTCGCCATATTCCTTTATCGGAAAGCAAGTTTAAGTGTAATCATGTTGGCCTCACTTGGTGCTGCAGCTTTTTCTTTAGTGGTAGACAAATATTATGGGTATATTGAAGCTTTATCCTTCTGGAACTATTGCTTGTTCATCGGGCTAAGATTACTGGGCAGTGTGCTTATCGCTGGGGTGTTTGCTTACTATCTCGCTGCAGCAGTAGAGCGGACAGGTGTACTTAAACTCATACGTCCGGTAGCGAAGAGTGATTATGACTCACTCGGATAAGGCAGGCGCGGCAAGTAAGGTGGTAGCTGCTGCCCAGAATCTAAGGCTTAAATTTCCTGGAGAAGACACCCTTGTTTTTCAAGGGCTGTCTTTTTCCGTTCGGCAGGGGGAAAAGGTGCTGCTGCTTGGTCCAAGCGGCAGCGGTAAGTCTACTTTGCTTCAGGTGCTCAGCGGGATTATCCCCCGAGCTGTTGAAGTCCCGATGAAGGCGGATGAGTTGATGCTGCCCCTGCAGCCCGGTCTTGTTTTTCAGGACCCCGATACCCAGTTTTGCATGCCCTATGTTGACGAGGAAATTGCTTTTGTTCTAGAGAATTTAGAAGTTCCTCGAGAGCAGATGCCCGCTTTAATCAAGCATTATCTTGAACAGGTAGGTTTACATCTTGAACAAGTGCATACCCCAATTCAACAACTCTCTCAGGGAATGAAGCAGCGTCTTGCGATTGCAAGTATTCTAGCACTTATGCCGGATGTTCTTATGCTAGACGAGCCCACCGCGCTCCTTGACGAGGAAGGGACAAAGCAGGTCTGGGATACCATTCGGACGATCGCCTCCGAAAAAACGGTACTCATCGTTGAACACAAAATAACCGGAATTCTCGATTTTATCGACCGAATCGTCGTGTTCTCACCTGATGGAAAGATCATCGCAGATGGTCAGCCGGAGCAAATCTTCCGCGACTATAGACGCGAATTAATGGAATACGGTATTTGGTACCCAGGGGTTTGGGACGATTTTGCCGAGTGGTATAAGGAACATGCCGGGCTGCCGGCATTCGAACGGGAGCATCAGGCTGATCAAGCGAATGTTGAACTGTCAGGAGTTATACAGACCGGCGAAGCGAATGTCGAACCGCCAGGAGCTGTGCAGACCGATCAAGCGAATGATGATTCGCCAGGAGCTGTGCAGACCGATCAAGCGAATGTCGAACCGCCAGGAGCTGTGCAGACCGA